>NZ_JBHYMK010000021.1:1334-118868 GCF_042743065.1 Streptomyces sp. NPDC058872 | reverse complement strand
GGGTTGGCGCCCGGCCCCGGGGGCGGCGGCGGCCCGCGCCCCGGGGGGGGGCCCGGGCCCCGCCCCCGCCGTCGGTACCGGTACCGACGGCGGGGCCCCGGCCCGGGTGCTTCCCGGGTCGGGGCCCCGCCGTACGGAGGTCAGTGCGCGAGCACCGGCTCCTTCTCGGTGACGGCCTCCGCCTCGCCGCCGCCCTCCAGGTGCTGCTTCGGCTTCGCCGGGAGCGCGAACATCACCAGGAAGATTCCGGCGAGCACCGCCGCCGCCCATCCCAGCGCGTTCTGGAAGGCGTCGGTGAACGCCGGTCCCACCTCGGCCGGGACCCGGGCGAGCCGCTCGTCGTCGATGCTTCCGAAGAAGACCACCGAGACCAGGCCGAGTCCGAGTGCATTGCCCATCTGCCCGGTCGTGTTGATGAGGCCCGAGGCCGAACCCGCGTGCTCCTTCGGCACGTCCGAGAGCACCGCGTCCGTCAGCGGCGCCACGATCAGGCCCATGCCGAGCCCCATGACGACCAGCGGCGCGATCATCTGCAGGGGCTGGATCCCGGTTCCGTACCGTCCGGCCTCGAAGAGGTAGAGCAGGACGCCCGCGGCCATCGTCAGTGCGCCCGCCTGGAGCACCTTGCGGCCGAAGCGCGGCACCAGCTTCTGCACGGACAGGCCGGCGGCGACCGAGACCGAGATCGAGAACGGCACCCCGGTCAGGCCCGCCTTCAGCGGGCTCCAGCCGAGTCCGATCTGCATGTAGAGCGTCCAGACCAGGAAGAAGATGCCGAGCACGACGCCGAAGGTCAGTTGCACCGCGATGCCGGCCGCGAAGCTCTTCACCCGGAACAGCGAGAGTTCGACGAGCGGTGAGCCGTCCTTGGCCGTCTTGTGCTTCTCGTAGGCGATGAGGAGCCCGAAGACGAGCAGGCTGCCGACCATCATCAGGTGGCCCCACAGCGGCCAGTCCAGCTCACGGCCGCGCGTCAGCGGGTAGATCAGCATCAACAGCGCGGTCGTCACCAGGAACACGCCGATCAGGTCGAGCCGGAGCGCCTTCGGGGCCTTCGACTCGGCGATGAACTTCCGCCCCAGGAGCAGGCCCGCGATGCCGACCGGCAGGTTGATCAGGAAGATCGGTCGCCACTCCAGGCCCGCGATGTTGCCCTGGGTGAGCAGCGCGCCGAGCAGGGGGCCGGAGACCGCACCGAGGCCGATGATCGCGCCGAACATTCCGAAGACCTTGCCCCGCTCGTGGGCCGGGAAGGTGACGTGGATGATCGAGAGGACCTGCGGCACCATCAGCGCGGCCGTCGCCCCCTGGAGCAGACGGGAGGCGACCAGCATCTCCTGGTTGGCCGCGAAGCCGCACAGCGCGGAGGCGATCGTGAAGCCGGCGGTGCCGAGGAGGAAGAGGCGCTTGCGGCCGTAGATGTCCCCGAGCCGCCCACCGGTGATCAGGCCGGCGGCGAACGCCAGCGCATACCCCGCGGTGATCCACTGGATGGCCCCGAACGAGGCGCCGAGGTCCTTCTCGATGCTGGGGATGGCGATGTTGACGATCGTGGCGTCGACCAGGTCCATGAAGGCGGCGGTCATGACGATGGCGAGGGCGATCCATCGCCGTCTGTCGCTGGCCGCCCCGGCGTCCAGGGTGGCGTCGTGTGAACTCATGGGGGAAAGGTAGAACCCATCTAGGCCAGTTCACGTCCTAGTTGCGCGGCATCCTGGAGACATGACGGACACCCCGGCACGGCTCCTGACCCTGCTCTCGCTCCTCCAGACCCCGCGCGAGTGGCCCGGAAGCGAACTCGCCACCCGACTCTCGGTCTCCACGCGCACCATCCGCCGGGACGTCGAGCGGCTGCGCGAACTCGGCTACCCCGTCGAGGCGACCATGGGCGCGGTCGGCGGCTACCGCCTCGTCGCCGGTACGGCCGTGCCGCCGCTGCTCCTCGACGACGAGGAGGCCGTCGCGATCGCCGTCGGTCTGCGCGCCGGTGCCGGGCACGCCATCGAGGGCGTCGAGGAGGCGTCCGTACGGGCCCTGGCGAAGCTGGAACACGTGCTGCCCGCACGGCTCCGGTACCGGGTCTCCGCCCTGCAGCACGCAACGATCCCGCTGACCAGGGGCGACGGGGCCACCGTCACCCCCGCCACCCTGACCGCGCTCGCGGGTGCGGTGACCGGGCACGAACGGCTCCGGTTCGGCTATCGGGCCGGGGACGGCGCGGAGACCAAGCGGCTGGTGGAGCCGTACCGGCTGGTGTCGACCGGCCAGCGCTGGTACCTCGTCGCCTACGACCTGGGGCGCGAGGACTGGCGGACCTTCCGGGTGGACCGGGTGAGCGAGCCCTTCCCGACCGGGGCCCGCTTCGCCCCGCGGGAGCTGCCCGAGGGGGACGCCGCCAGCTACACGGCCCGCTCGATGGCCCGGGCCCAGGGCGAGGTGGACCTCGACGTGGAGTTCGCCGCCCCGGCCCCGTCGGTCGCCGCGCGTCTGCCCGCACACCTCGTGCCGACCGAGACGGCCCCGGGCCGCTGCCGCTTGCGGGCCCGGGTCCCCGACTCGGTGGAGTGGCTGGCCCTGCGCCTCGCCCTGATGGACGTCGACTTCACCGTCCACGGTCCGGAGCCGTTGATCGTCCACATGCGGGCCCTGGCGGCCAGGCTGGCGGCGGCGTCCGGCGCCTGACCGGCCGCGCCCGTAGGGCCCGGGAGGCCCCGGGCCCTACGGGCGGGCCGTCGCGCGGCTTCCTCAGGCCACCGCGTCGAAGCCGGTGTCGTGGGCCATCTTCTTCAGTTCGAGCAGGGCGTGCTTCTCGATCTGACGGATCCGCTCGCGGGTCAAGCCGTGCTGCTTGCCGACCTCCGTCAGCGTCCGCTCGCGGCCGTCCTCGATGCCGTACCGCATCCGGATGATCGACGCCGTGCGGTGGTCGAGCTTGTCGATCAGGTCGTCCAGCTCCTCGCTGCGCAGCAGGGTGAGGACCGACTGCTCCGGGGAGATGGCCGAGGTGTCCTCCAACAGGTCGCCGAACTGGGTCTCGCCCTCGTCGTCCACCGACATGTTCAGGGAGACCGGGTCCCGCGCCCAGTCCAGGACGTCCGTGACCCGCTCCGCCGTCGAGCCGAGCTCCTCGGCGACCTCCGCGGGCTCCGGCTCGCGCCCGTGCTCGCGGTTGAACTCGCGCTGCACCCGACGGATCCGCCCCAGCTCCTCCACCAGGTGGACGGGGAGCCGGATGGTCCGGGACTGGTCGGCGATGGACCGGGTGATGGCCTGGCGGATCCACCACGTGGCGTACGTGGAGAACTTGAAGCCCTTCGCGTAGTCGAACTTCTCGACCGCGCGCACCAGGCCGGCGTTCCCCTCCTGGATCAGGTCGAGCAGCGGCAGCCCGCTGCGCGGATAGCGCCGGGCGACGGCCACCACGAGCCGCAGGTTGGACTTGATGAAGAGGTCCTTGGCACGCTCGCCCTCGGCGACCAGCGCTTCGAGCTCCTCTCGGGTCGCTCCGCCCGCCTCGCTCTCGACGTCCCCGTCGAGTATCTGCTGGGCGTAGACGCCGGCCTCGATCGTCTGGGAGAGCTCGACCTCCTTGGCGGCGTCGAGCAGGGGCGTGCGCGCGATCTCGTCGAGGTACATGCCGACCAGGTCGCGGTCGGCGATCTCCCCGCCCACGGCGCGAACGCTGCTTGCCCGTGCGGCTCCGCTCTGGGCGGAGGTCTGACGACGGGCGACGGCACGGGTTGCCATGCGTGCTCCCTTGCTGAGTAGGTCGCGACACCCTTCCGGGTGCCCTGCATCCGACGGAAACAACGACTGGAATCAGGACAGAATTCCCACCAGGCACATGGATTTTCGCGATCATGCAGTATCCTGCGCGGCTTCCGTCCACACGGGCGTGCCACGGGGACCTGCGGAGGTGCAGGTCAGACCGGGCGCGGCCGATGGCCCGGGCGCCCCGACGGATCCACGACCGCACTGTCGGTGAGATCGCCCTCACATGCGGCGCCACCCCTTCAGACGCGCCGGCGCCCCGCGTGGTTGCCCGCCCGTGCCCCTCTCGCCCGGAAGGGGCCCGCGCCGCACGGGGGAGGCTCCCGACGCCCGCCCGGACCGGGTCCGCTTCGGTCCCGGGGCCCGGTCCCCCGGACCGGAGGACTAGGTCCCGGGCCCGTTCCGCCGGCGTCACGGCCCGGCCTGGCGTCGCCCCATGACCGACACCACCGGCATCCTCGACGAGGCCCTCGGCCGGCTCCACGCCACCGGCCCCGCGCCGCGCCGAGCTGGCCCACGCCCTCGGCTACTGGGCGGCCCGCCACCAGCCGCTGGTGCCGCTGGACGGGGCACCTTCCGCACGGGGTGCCCTCGACGCCGTACCGCCGGCACCGGAGCAGCAGGGCGGGATCCGGGAGCGGCTCGCCCGGCTGACGGGGCTCCCCCGGTGGGGCGGAACGACGGACCCGGACGCGGCGGAGGCGCTGCTGACCGAGCTGGTGGCGGCGGCGACGCACCGCTACGCGTCGCACGGTCACGGCGAGCCGGTCATGCTGGTGCACGCGGCGACCGCGCCCCATGCGGTCCTGCGGACCCTGCCCGCGCTCCCCCGCGCGCTGTGGGCGCCGAGCGTGCGGGCGGCCTGGACGGCGGCAGCGGCGGCCTACGCGCCGCGCGAAGCCGCACCGTACCGGGAGACGACGCTCACCGCCGAGGAGGTCTTCGAGCGGGCGGCCGGGCACGGCGACGACCACACGATCAAGTTCACCGACGCGGCACTGGACGTCGGCGACCGGCCGGCCCTGGCCGCCGCGGTCCGTTCGATGGAGCTGAACCCCCCGCTGGAGTAGCGGATCGACCCGAACGGGACGGCCCCCGGCGCTTCCCCGTCCAGGGCAGCCGCCCGACGGAACCCCGGCCGGCCCCTACAGGACCCCGGCCGCCGCAGCGGTCAGCCGAACTGGACGGACCGCTTGGCCAGCCCCATCCAGAAGCCGTCGATCACCGAGCGCTCCGCGTCGAGGTCCCCGGTCGCGTCCGCCGCGCCCAGGGTGACGAAGAGCGGGGCGAAGTGCTCGGTGCGGGGGTGGGCGAGGCGGCCGGCGGGCGAGGCGTGTGCGAAGTCGAGGAGGGCGTCGACGTCGCGGGCGGCGAGCGCCTCGCTCCCCCAGGCGTCGAACTCCGCGGACCAGCCGGGGACGCCGGGGCCGGTGTGCCGGAGGGCCGCGAGGTTGTGGGTGAAGAAGCCGCTGCCGACGATCAGGACGCCCTCGTCGCGCAGCGGGGCGAGCGTGCGCCCGATGTCCATGAGGCGGCGGGGGTCGAGGGTGGGGAGGGAGATCTGGAGCACGGGGACGTCGGCGGCGGGGTACATCTCGACGAGCGGCACGTAGGCGCCGTGGTCGAGCCCCCGGTCCGGGACGTCCTGCACGGGGGTGCCGGGTGCGCGGAGCAGTTTGCGGACGGCCTCGGCGAGCCGCGGGGCGCCGGGGGCCGCGTACCGGACGCGGTAGTAGTGCTCGGGGAAGCCCCAGAAGTCGTGGACGAGCGGGAGGGTCTCGGTGGCCCCGAGCGCGAGCGGGGCCTCCTCCCAGTGGGCCGAGACCATGAGGATGGCGGTGGGGCGGGGCAGGTCCGCGGACCAGGCGGCGAGCTGACCGGGCCAGATCGGGTCGTCGGCGAGCGGCGGGGCGCCGTGGGAGAGGTAGAGCGCGGGCATGCGTGCCCGCGTGGCGTCCTTTTCCGGCGTGGCGTTCATGGTGACCGCCCTCCCCATACTTGAAGCTTCAAGCTAACGGGTCCACCGTAGCGCGACATAGTTCAACTTTCAAGCACGAGTCGTACGATGGGGCCATGGGAGACACCACCGAACCCCGCTGGCTCACCGACGAGGAGCAGCACGTCTGGCGCGCGTACCTGCACGCCACCACGCTCCTGGAGGACCACCTCGACCGCCAGCTGCAGCGCGACGCCGGGATGCCGCACGTCTACTACGGGCTGCTCGTCCAGCTCTCCCAGGCGCCGCGCCGCCGGCTCCGGATGACGGAACTGGCCAGGAGCGCCAAGATCACCCGCTCCCGCCTCTCCCATGCGATCGCCCGGCTGGAGAAGAACGGCTGGGTGCGGCGCGAGGAGTGCCCCTCCGACAAGCGCGGCCAGTTCGCCCGGCTGACCGACGAAGGGGTGGAAGTCCTCCGGCAGAACGCCCCCGGTCACGTGGCGGCCGTGCGCCAAGCCCTCTTCGACCGGCTCTCCCGCGAACAGGTGGAGCAGCTCGGCGAGATCATGCGCCTGATGGCCGCGGGACTCGAACCCGCGGACGCGGACGCGGACCTGCCCTGGCTCCGCTGAACGCGCGGAACCAGGGCAGGTCGTCCGTGGACCCGGGTCAGTGGGCGACGACCGGCACCCTCACCTCGTCCTCCGCGCCCGCACCGGACCCGGCCACCGGGCCGCCCCCGGGCCGGCCGGTGTTGACGAGCACGAAGGCGATCGTGGCCGAGAGGGCCAGGATGCCGACCGCCCACCAGATGGCCGCGGCATAACCCTCGACCATGCCCTGGAGCTGGAGCAGTTGCTGCGCCGCCGGGGTGGTCGCACCGGCGGCGTGGTCGGTCAGGTACGCGGTGGTGGCCGAGGCGGCGATCGTGTTCAGCAGGGCCGTGCCGATGGCACCGCCGACCTGCTGCGAGGTGTTGACCATCGCGGAGGCCACACCGGCGTCGCGCGGGTCCACGCCGAGCGTCGCCAGCGACATGGCCGGCATGAACGCGGTGCCCATGCCCAGGCCGAGCAGCAGCTGTGCCGGCAGGATCAGACCGGCGTACGAGGTGCCGATCTCCAGCTGGGTGAGGAGCAGCATGCCGATGCCGGCCGTCAGGAAGCCGGGGGCCATCAGGAACCGGGGCGGCACACGGGTCATCAGCCGGGTGCCGATCTGGGTGGAGCCCACGATCATGCCCGCGATCATCGGCAGGAAGGCGAAGCCCGTCTTGAGCGGCGAGTACCCCTTCACGACCTGGAGGTAGTACGTCAGGAAGAGGAACAGGCCGAACATCGCGATGACGGCGAGACCGAGCGACAGGTAGACGCCGCCACGGTTGCGGTCGGTCAGGACCCGCAGCGGCAGCAGCGGGGACTTCACCCGCGCCTCGGTGAACACGAAGGCGATGAGCAGGACCACGGAGCCGACGAAGAGGCCGACGGTGCCGGCGTCGGTCCAGCCGTCCGACTCGGCACGGGTGAAGCCGTAGACGAGCGCGACCAGGCCCAGGGTCGACAGGACCACGCCGGGGATGTCGAGCGCGGAGCGGTTGCGGCCCCCCGCCGGCTCGCGGACGACGAGGTACGCGCCGACGGCGGCGACCACGGCGAACGGGATGTTGACGAAGAAGGTCCAGCGCCAGTTCAGGTACTGGGTCAGGAAACCGCCGAGGATCAGGCCCACGGCGCCGCCGCCGCCGGCGATCGCGCCGTAGATGCCGAAGGCCTTCGCACGCTCCTTGGCGTCGGTGAAGGTCACGGCGAGCAGCGAGAGCGCGGCGGGCGCGAGGAGCGCGCCGAAGGCGCCCTGGAGCGCGCGGGCGCCGAGCATCGTCGCCTCGCCGGTGGCGGCCCCGCCGAGGGCGGAGGCGGCGGCGAAGCCGATCAGGCCGGTGACGAAGGTCCGCTTGCGGCCCCACAGGTCGGCGATGCGACCGCCGAAGAGGAGCAGGCCGCCGAAGGCGAGGGCGTAGGCGGTGATGACCCACTGCCGGTTGCCGTCCGAGATCCCGAGGTCCTGCTGGGCGGAGGGCAGGGCGATGTTCACGATCGTCGCGTCGAGCACGACCATCAACTGGGCGAGGGCGATGAAGACCAGCGCTTTCCAGCGGCCGGGATCCGGCACGGTCAGGGTGTTGTCGGGAACTTTCGGCATGGGTGGAGCCACCTCTTGGCGCGTACGGGCGGAAGGCTGTGCGGGGAAGTGCGGGTGGTGCACATCGGGTCGGGGGCCGGACGCCCCCGGGCGGTGTTCAGGAGGAGGAGCAGGAGTCTCGCCTCAGGTCCTCCAGGGTCGCGGCCGCTCCCGGCAGTTCGGAGCGGGCGGGTGCTTCCAGGCCGTCGAGGAACAGCTGGAGGTGACGGCGGACGAACGGGGCGAAGGTCCCGCAGCCCGATCCGGGCAGCGGCCGGGTCAGCTGGGAGACCGCGACCATCAGGTCGCCGGCTCCGACGTCGGCACGGAGCCGGCCGGCCCGCTGCGCGCGCCCGACGAGGCCCTGGACGGCCTCCTCCAGGCGCTCGCGTTCGGCGATCAGGTCGGGGTGGTCCTTGTCGAAGGCCCCGTCGAGCATCGGACACAGGGCTCCGACGCGCTCGTCGGCGGCCCCGAAGGCGAAGCGGCGGAGGGCGGCGAAGGGGTCGTCCTCCTCCTCGACGACCCGCTCGGCGAGTTCGACGAGACGGGCCATGAGCGAGAGGACGACCTCGTGGACGAGGCCGTCCCGCTCGGGGAAGTTCCGGTAGAGGGTGGCGTTCCCGACGCCGGCCCGGCGCGCGATCTCGTCGTACGGCACCTGGGAGCCGAACTCGACGAACATCTCGCGGGCCGCCGTCACGATCCGCTCGCGGTTGCGCAGGGCGTCGGCCCGCGGTCGGGGTACGCGGCGGGCGGGCGCGGTGTCTGCGGTGCTGGTCACGCCACGGCCTCCTCAACACTCACTCGGACGGGTCATCCGGGGAAGGAATCCCCACTTCGTTGAACACAGGCGTAAACGGGGACCGAGTCCCCGGTTATTTCCCGCCCTTCTTGTGAGCCGCATCACAAGGCCCGGGGTCCGCCGGATGCCCACGATCGGGCCACCCGGCGCGCGCACCCGCCCCCCTCGTCACAGGCTGATCGCACGGCGCGGACCGCCGCACGGCGCGGACCCGCCGCAGAGGTCGCGCCGCCGACCTTCCCCCACCGGAGAGGCGACGCATGCAGCACCCCCGCCGACGGATACGCAGACCCGTCGCCCTGGCGGCGACCACGGCGCTCTCCCTCGCCCTGCTCGCCTCCGCGAGCACCACCCTCCCCGGGCCGGCCCCCGCCTCGGCGGGCCCGGTGGCCGCCGCGCCGAGCAGCGCCCAGCTGGGGCCGTGCCGCATCGCCACCACGATGGGGGTGCAGATGTCGGAGGGCCTGCCCACGGCCCCCGGATACGTGCGCTCCACGGGCCTCGTCCGGGCCCTCAACCTGATGGTCGACTTCCCGGACGCCCCCGGCGAGGGCACCGCGATGGGCCGCTTCCGCGAGTTCTTCCCGCAGACCGCCGACTGGTTCCGCGTCAGCTCGTACGGACGCCTGCACTACCAGGCCGAGGCCCCGGTGCCCGATTGGCTGCGGATGCCCCAGGCGTTCTCCGCGTACGGCATCGAGCGCGGATCCCCGTACGAGCCGGGCTACCGCGCCCTCGTCGAGGACATCGTGAAGACCGCCGACCCGCGCGTCGACTTCAGCGCCTACGACCTGGTCAACGTCCTGGTCACGCCCAACGCGGGGCCCTCCGCCCTCGACACCGTCCTGTCGGTGACCTTCTCCGGCAACGACGACGCCCCCTACGCCGACGGCGTGCCGCTCGCCAACACGTCCTTCGTCTACAGCCGCCAGGACGACGGCTCCGGCAGCTTCGCCGAAACCGGCTACCGCGTCCTGCCGCACGAGAACGGCCACGTCTTCGGCCTGCCCGACCTCTACACCGCGGACGGCGGCGGCACGGTCGGCCACTGGGACATCATGTCCGAGGACTGGGGCGCCAACAACGACCTTCTCGGCTGGCACAAGTGGAAGCTGGGCTGGCTCGACAACGACCAGGTCAGCTGCGCCTCCGACCCCGGCACGGGCGACTACAGCCTGACCCCGCTCGCGGTCCCCGGCGGCCCCAAGCTCGCCTTCGTCCCGCTCTCCGAGACCTCCGGATACGCGGTGGAGGTCCGCAGCAAGGACGGAAACGACGAGGCCGTCTGCGAGCAGGGCGTCCTCGTCTACCGGGTGGACTCCGACGTGGACACCGGCCACGGCCCGGTGACCGTCGCCGACAGCGAGCGGGCCAGCGGCGGCTGCACCCGCCGGGCCAATGTGCACGCGGAGCTGTCGGACGCCCCCTACGGTCCCGGCGAGACCTTCACCGACCGCACCAACGGCATCCGGATCACGGTGGTCGACGAGGACCCGTCGGGGACCTACCGGGTCCGCATCACCCGACGCTGAGGCCGGCGCGGGGCCGGCACGTCCCCGGAGGCCCGGACCCGCGGGTCCGGCCAGGAGCGTCGCGGCCCGGCGGTCCGCACCGGATCGACGGTCCGCACCGGCCCGGCGGTCCCGACCGGATCAGCCGCCGAACAGCTTCCTGAGCTCCCGCTTGAGGAGCTTTCCCGTCGGGTTCCGGGGCAGCTCCGCCTCCCGCAGCAGGATCCGGACCGGCACCTTGAAGGCGGCGAGCCGCGCACCCGCGTGGGCCCGCAGCTCCTCGCCCCCGACCGCCGCCCCGGGCCGCAGCCGCACGACGGCCACGACCTCCTCCCCGAGCAACGGATGCGGAACGCCCAGCACGGCGGCGTCCAGGACGGCCGGGTGCCGGTGCAGCACGCCCTCGACCTCGACGCAGTACACGTTCTCCCCGCCACGGATCACCATGTCCGTGAGCCGGTCGACGATGCTGACCCGCCCGGCCCCGTCGACCCGGGCGAGGTCACCGGTCCGGAACCAGCCGTCCTCGGTGAAGGCGGCACGGGTCGCCCCCGGGTCCCCCCAGTACCCGCGGACCAACGACTGCCCGCGCAAGCACAGCTCCCCCACGCCCTCCGCGTCGGGCCGCTCGATCCGCACCTCGGTCACCGGCGAGGGCCGCCCGACGCTCTCGGGGTGCGCCCGGTACTCGGCCCCCACGTTCGACAGCACCCCGCCGCACGTCTCGGTCAGCCCGTAGCCGTTCCGCGGCTCGATCCGCTCCCCGTAGCCGTCGACCAGCCCCCCGACGATCCCCGGCGGGGCGGCGGCGCCACCGGTGCTGAGGAGCGTGAGGCTCTGCAGCGGATCACCGGTGCTCCGGGCCAGGTCGAGGAGGTGGAGCGCCGTGGTCGGCACCCCGGCGAAGTGGGTGACCGACTCCTCGCGGATCAGTTCGAGGGCCCGCCCCGCATCCCACTTGCGCATCATCACCAGGGTCCCGCCGGCCGCCATGACGGCGTAGAAGGACGTGAAGGCGGCGACGTGGAAGAACGGGAAGGTGGTCAGCGAGACCGGCGCCGGCCCCGTCCCGGGCACCTCCCCGCGCGCCAGGGCCGCCGCAGCGGCGAAGTACCGCGGGTTCATGGCGGCGCCGACCTGCGCACGGTGGGTGGCGACGGCCCCCTTGGGACGCCCGGTGGTGCCGGAGGTGTACATGATGGTGGCGTCCTGCTCGGGCAGGACGTCGACGGCGGGCGGCCCCGGCAGCGGATCGGTGTCCGGCACGTACGCGACGAACCCGGCGGTCCCCTCCACCCGGGCGGCCCCGTCCCCGAAGACGATCCCGGGCACGGCGTTCCGCACGGCCCACTCCCGGACCCGACCGTGCCGCTCCCCGTCGACCAACAGCACCCCGGGCGCGCAGTCGTCGAGCGCGTACGCGAGCTCCTCCTCGGTCCACCAGGCGTTGAGCGGCACCGCGACGAGCCCGGCGAGCTGCGCGGCCCAGAACGCGACCTGCCACTCGGGCAGGTTGCGCATGGCCACGACCGCCCGGTCCCCGGGCCGCAAGCCGTACTCCCCGACGAGCCGGCGCGCGAGCCCGCAGGAAGCGTCGAAGAACTCCCGATAGCTCATCCGCACGCCCTCGGACACGAGGAACGGCCGGTCCCCGTAGGCCCAGGTCACCTCGACGAACTCCCGCAGGGTCTGCGGCCCGCCGACGAAGACGCCGTCCTCGACGGCGAAGGGCGCCCCGACGGCCGTCAGCCGCTCGACCCCACCAACCATCTCCACACCCTCCCCTTGGAGCTCCGCCCGGCCACCCTAGGCCAGCGGTCCGCGTCCGTCGTGGTGACGACGACCACCCGGCCCGGCGGGTGGTTCCGCCCACTCCGACCGGGACGCCCCCGAAGGCCGCAGCCGGGCGGGGAAACCCGGAGGACGGTGCGGGAGCGGACCCCGCTCAGCCCAGTTGGTCCGCGAGCGCTCGGGCGAGGTCGCCGAGCCGCCGCTCGCCGTCCGGGGAACCGTCCCCCTCCGCCCCGAGGCCGACCAGGAGGAAGGCGTCTCCCTCGCCGTCGAGCTTCAACCGCACGGCGGCGACGTTGCCGCTGTCGCTGACGACCACTTCCCCGGTCCCGGCGGCACCGGCCTCCTCCACGTAGTCGGTCAGCCCGTCGAGCGACGATCCGGACAGCCGCTGGATCACCGGAGCCAACGGAACGATCGCCTGCGGCTTGCTGGTGGCGATCGTGTGCACCCGCACGTCGTCCCCGCCGATGTGGAACGTGCAACTCACCAGGGCCCCCGGGTTCTCGGCCAGTGCCTCCCCGGGCTCGACCCGCTTGCCGCCGCCGGCCGTGGCGACGGGATCGCCGTCGTCCTGCACCGGGCCGGCCCCGACCGCCCCGCTCAGCCCGGCGGCCTTCGCCGCCGCGGTCAGGTCGTAGGGCAGCGGACAGGTGTCGGCCCCGTCCTCGGGCATCCCGTCGGCGGTCCGGGTCAAACCGCTCAGGCTGAGCTGCGGCGCGCCCCCTCCGGGGCCGCTCTGGCAACCGGTCACCAGGACCGCCACCAGGGCAGGTGCGATCAGCAGTCGGCGTCGTCCGTGTGTCACGTGTGAGGTCCTCAGGAGGTCGGGGTGGTGCAGCCGAGCCGCTCGCCGGCGACTCCGACGAAGTCGTCGAACAGGTCCTGTACTCGGGGAGTGCCGGGCGCGTCGACGGCATCCAGATAGCTCTGGCCGAACTCCATCGAGAAGTAGGTCGGAACGCCCGCACAGTCGACGACCACGTGCTGGGGATCGAAGCCGGACGATCGCCGGCCGGCCGTCCGGGGCTGCTCCTCGAACCCCGGCGAGGAGCGGATGCCGGCGATGACGCGCGGCTCCTGCGTCACGGCGTAGGTCGCGTACCCGGCCACGTCGCAGGCCCAGGTGGGACGGACGTCCTGCTGCACCGTCTCCTCCGCCCCGCCCCGTCCGTCCGGGCCGGGGAACGCGAGCCCCTTGAGACCGCACACCGCCGCCGCGTCCACCGGCCGCGGCTCCGGGGCCTCCGGGAGGGCTGCGGGAGCGGTGAGGAGCCCCTGGGAGAGGCAGCCGGCCCGCTCTCCGGCCTTGTTGGCCACGTCGGTCAGGAGTCGGGCGAGCTCCAGCGGGTCGGACCCCTCGGGCGCGTATCCCTCGACGATCGCGGGCCCGTTCGCCATCGCGCAGGCGTCCGGCAGCAGGACCCAACCGTGGTCATCGGCGACCGCTCCGGTGGCGCCGCCGGAGAAGAACGACGCGGTGGCCGGGTTGGGCCAGCGCCCGTCGTCGGTGAAGGGGAAGTCACCGCGCTCGCGGCTCCCCGAGACCCGCACGTGCCCGGTGTCCGAGCCGGGGAGGAACGACGAGCTCTCGACGGTGCAGGTGAAGGCGAGCCGGTCGGCGGGCCGCACGTCCAGACCGGCGCGGTCGGAGACGCGGCCGGACGAGGGGAAGACGGCTGCGGCCGCATCGACGGACACCAGCCCCCCGCACACCTCGTCGGGTCCGAAGAGGTTGGTGTTCAGCCAGAGGTGGGCACCCACCGCCAGGACACCGACCGCCAGGACGGGGGCGAGCGCCTTCCGCCCGAGAGAGGTCCTTCCGTTGCCTGCCGCCATCTCACTTCCTCGTTCGCAGGGCCGAGTAGGCGTCCTCACGCCCGGTGATGAAACTCTGCTGCGCCTCGCCCTTGGCGTGCTCGTGCGCCTCGCTGCCCTGAATGCCGCGCGTGCCGCCCCACGCGTCCATCAGCGCGTTCGTGCCGCCGACGCCGGCGGAGGTGGCGGTGCTGTCCTTGGACCTGGCCACGTCCTCCGCCGCCGACGCCACGTCCTTGGAGTACTCGTAGGTGGCCGCGTCGACCATGCGCTGGATCGGGTCACCCACCACCGGGATCTGGGTGAACAGACCGCCGACCCCGTGGTAGGCGTAGCGCATCTCGTCGTTCAGCTTGCCGATCTTGGTGTCGCGGTCGTCGAGGATCATGTCGGATCCGATGGCGGTCATCGCCCCGTACACCTCGCCGACGTCACGGGCCTTGTTGTCCCAGTCGCCGACGACGTTGTTCTGCTGGCCGTCCTCGGCGGGCCGCGCCGTGGCCAGGTACTCGGCCGAGTAGCGCTTCTCGTTCTCGTACAGCAGGTCGTAGACGAGGACGGGCTCGCCTCCCGACGTCGTCCCGTACGCCGCGTCGGACACGCCCCGCATCACGCGCAGCAAGCTGTGCTTGCTGTTGGTGATGCTGGAGTCCTCGCCGTTCGCGTTGATGCCGGAGCCGCCCTCCGGACTGGTCTTCTCGGTCCCGCTGAGGATCGCATGGGTGTCCACGGTGTAGTCGGCGAGAGCACGCCCCAGCGGCACCTTCAGGTTCTGTTCGATGGAGTCGCCCTTGCCGCCCTCGTCCAGGATCGTGATGGTCTCCTGCATCACCCTGGCCTGGGCCTCCGAGTGCTGGTCGAAGGCCGCCCCGGGGGAATTGGGTTCCCGCCCCGTGGTGGCCGCCTCCAGGGCGGCCCCGAGGCCGATCCGGCTCGTGTAGTCGTCGTAGGTGGTGACTCCGTACCCGGTGATGACGTTCTTCGGCCACTCCCGGGAGTCGTCGCCGCTGCCGAGAAGGTACTTCAGGTGGTCGTTGTCGACGTGGTCACCGGCCGGACCGTTGCCCTGCGGGTCGAGGAACGCGGTGGCCGCATCCGGGTTCTTGCCCATCACGCCGAGGAGGCCGTCGACGGGGTCGCTCTCGATCCCCTTCTCCTCCCAGCCCCCACCCCACTTGGTGAAGATGCCCTCGTGCTCCTTCTCCGCAGCGATCAGGTCGTCGCCGAGCTGGTAGAGGAACTGGTCGTCGTAGTCGACGTCCGCGTGTTGCATCATGCTGACGAACGACTGGTACCCGTAGAGGGGTTGGGTGTGGGAACCGAAGTTCTTGGTGCCGGACCCGTCGAGGCTTTCGGTCCACTCCTTGTAGAACCTGCCGTCGGGCCCGTTCAGCCACTCGTTGAACTTCTTCGAGCCCGGAGGCATCTCGGAAGCCTTCCCCGGCACCTGGGTCGCTCCGGCGACCGTGTTGGCCAACCCCCGCTCCAGGTCCTGGTGTTCCTTGTCGTTCAGCTTGTTGGAGAGCTTGATGGTCCCGTCCGTCCCCAGTCCGGCGAGGAAGGTCTGGCTGAACGCCTTGTTGCCGGCGTTATCGCGGAAGGAACGGTTCAACTCGGCGTAGTCGGCCGCGGACACCTTCTCGCCGTTGTTGATGCGGGTGGCGATGTCCTGGGCCTTTTGCGCCTCGTAGAGCTCGATGTCACCGACTGCAGCGCCGTTGAAGCCGTACTGCTGGTTGGGCAGCCCCGGGATGACGCCCTCGTTGCCGCCGGCCGCTTGGGTCAGAGCCAGCTTCGCGCCCTGGTCGGCGTCGTCCACGGCCCCCACTGCGTCACCGATCCGCCTCGTCCATTCGTCGGCGGCCCCGTGCCGCTTGCGCTGGAAGTCCTGAAAGTCCGGATCGTTGCGGGAGGTTCGGTACGCGGAAGAGTCCCAGGTCGCCTTGCCGTGACCATCAATGATCATCTCGTCCGCTTGGGCCTGGGAGACGAGGTCCTTGACCGCCTTGACCAGAGTGACGAACTGGGTGTGCGCGTCCCGGAGGAGCGAGGCGATCGCCTTGGCCTCCACCTGCGCCGCCGCATACTGCTTGCGGGTTCCGGCGAACTGGCCGGAAGCGGAATTGGCGCTCAACCCGAGCCAGACCCCGTCGTCGGCCACGGACTGCACCGAGTCCTTGTAGTCGGTCTCCAGCGCATGGAAGCTCGTCGCCATCTCGTCCCACTTGCCGGCGGCCGTGGTCAGCGGTGTGAGATCGATCGTGACGACGTCCTGGTACGTCAGCATCAGTTCCCCCGGTTACTTGGCGTACGGTCCCTGCGCGCCACCGATCGGCGGCTGCTGGAGGAGCCACTGGTGCTGCAGGCCGGTTTCGAATCCCGTGAATCCCGTCCGCGTGCCCTGCAGTGCGGACTTGTCCGCGTCCAGCCGGGCCTGGAGCGACTTGACCTGCCTGGCCCACTGCTCGTGCGCGCTCTTGAGACCGGCACTCGTCGCCCAGGCCGTGAAAGCCGTCTGCGCCGCACCGGTGGACTCGTCCGCGACGATTCCCGCCTTCTGCGTGTCCGGCTGGAGGCGCGTCTCCAGGGCCTTCACCGCGGCGGCCTTACCCGGATCGTTCGTCCGGAGGTTCGGTTGCCCCGGACCGCCCCCGGGGGAAGCCGGGGTGGAGTTCAAGCGCATCGCAGGGTCCTGACGGGCTGCTGCCCCCTCGCGGACCTGGGCCCATTCCTCGTCGAACGACACGGTTTCCCCCTTCGCCTCCGCTCGTTTCCCCGAACACCCTACTCACGGCTGCTCGAACGCAGGGACGAGGGCGCCGGCCGGTGGATGCGGAGGGGCCTCCGGGGACCCCGCCGCTCCTCCCCCAGCCACAGCGACGACACCGGAGGACCGCCCCGTCCGGTTCCCTTCGGGCGTACGGGCGGGGCGTGTTGCGGGGGCCGGGGCGCCCGGTTCCCCGGCGGGGGCTACGCCCCGGCGGATCCCACCGCCGCCTCCGCGTTCTCGCCGCCCCAGCCGGCCGGGTCCCGCCAGATCACATGGACGTGGAAGACGTCGCGGATCATGTCGGCGGACCACTCCTCGACGGGCGGTTCGGGAAGCACCAGGTAGAGGCCGTCGGCCCGGTCGGGCAACGTGTGGTTGATCTCCAGGAGTCGGGTCGCCCCCTCCCGGAGCCCCGCGTAGGTGGAGCGGCCGGCGCCCAGGACCTCGTAGAGGAAGAGCCCCCGTGCGGTGGCGCAACTGACGTCCACGACGGGCGAGTCGGTCGGCTGGAGATCGCCCCAGAGAAGGGACGCCTTCAGCGCGTGGCGGACCGCCTCGTGCTTCTTGCACGTCCGGTCGGCCCCGGCAGCCGCCTCCAGCGTGCGCAGCAGGTCGTCCCGTCCGGTCGCCGGCCGGACCGAGATCTCGTCCACAGTGGTCATCTGGGCGTCTTCCTTCTGTTCGAGTGTCTGGGGGGCGGCGGGAGCCGTGGTGGGGGAGTCCGGCTCCTCGGTGGTGGGGGCGAATCGCTCCCGGAGCCGTCGCCGTGCCTCGGCGAGCGGACCCGCCCAAGCGGAAGCCGTCAGTTCTTCCGCGAGCCGACCGGCGTCGAAGGTGCCCTCCTTGAGGGCGCGGTGGGTGGTCGTCGCGAGGTCGCGCAGGACCCCCAGCCGTTCCCGGTCGGGTTCGCCGAAGAGGCGGAGCACGTCGACCCAGTCGGCCTGGTCCCGCCGGAGGACCCGGTGGGCCATGCCCTGGAGCTCGGAGAGGCGACCACGGGCGTCGGGCACCTCCTCCTCGCCGCCGACCAGTTCGGCGAGGACGTCCAGTGCCGTGAGGTAGCGTCCCGCCATCCGTTCCGAGATCGGCGACCGGCCGCGCTGGTCGGCGGTGAGCACCGTCTGGCCGGTCTCGTTGCCGAACACCCAGCAGTCCAGTTCTTCGCCGCGGCGCGGGGGGACCGAGCCGTGCCGGACGGTGAGGACGAGCGGTCGGTCGATCACCGGGGACAGCGGCCTGACCTTGTAGCGGCCCCCCGGGGTCCGGTCCATGACCTCGACCCTGATGTCGGTGCCGACCCGGGGCGGCCTTCCGGCCCCGCCGCCCTCCGGTCGGACGTCCGCTGCCGTGGGTCCCGCGTCGTCCGCGGAGGCGGTGAGCGCCTCCGGCAGGGGGGTGGTGTGCAGGACGGTGAGGCTCTGGGTGCTACGGGTGAGGGCCACGTACAACTGCCGCAGTCCCGCGGGGCCGCGGTCGGCGATGGTGGCGGGTTCGACGACCAGGACGTGGTCGTACTCCATGCCCTTGGCCTGGTTGGCGGCCAGCACGGACACGGTCTCGCGGTCCTGCGCGGCGATGTCGTCGCCCTCGTCGATGCGGCGGCCGATCGCGTCCAGCCAGTCCGAGTCGTCGGGGACGATGACGGCCACGGAGCGGGGGGTACTGCCGTCGCTGGTGCGGACGAGCCGGGCCACCTGGTCGACCGTGTCGTCGAGCAGCTTCCACGGCTCGGTCGCCACGGTCCGCACGGCGTCCGCCCCGACCTCGCGGATGGCCTGCGGGTACGGCAGGTCCGGGGCGATCACTCGGGCGAGCGGAGCGACGAACTCCATGATCTCGGAAGGGACGCGGTAGCTCGTGGTGAGCCGGGCCACGCTCCAGTCGCCGTGGTCGGAGAGGAGCGCGCCGAGCAGGTCCCAGCTGGTCGGGAGGTGGGCGCCCGTCGCCTGCGCGAGGTCGCCCAGGACGGTCATCGAGCCGCCCGCGGCGCAGCGCCGCCGCAGGGAGCGGGCCTGCATGGGCGTGAGGTCCTGGGCCTCGTCGACGACGATGTGGCCGTACCGGGGTGGGGTGTCGCCGCTGATCAGCACCTGGAGCTCCTCCAGGCAGACGCGGTCGTCGAGGGTCCACGGATCGGCGTCGGCGCTGGCGGCGCGGGCCCGCAGCAGGGCCGCCTGCTCGTCCCCGTCGAGGAGGTCGGCGGCGCAGTCCCGCAGCAGGTCGGCCGAGTCGTAGAGGCTGCGCAGGGCTTCGCGGGGGCCGGGGGACGGCCAGACCCGTTCGAGGAGGCGCTCGACCCGGCGGTTGCGCTCCAGGTCCCGGCGGATGGTGCCGACCTGCCCGCGGCGCGGTGCGATGTCGGCGAGCTCCTGGAGGAGCCGGTCGACGAAGAGGCCGCGGAAGCGGTCGCGCCGCTCCCGGAAGGGTCCGTCGCCGGCATGGGCGCGGTCGAGGAGGGCGAGCACCTCGGACTTCGGCACCCGGAGGGTCGTGCTGCCGGCGGTGACGACGATCGCGGGCTCGTCGCCCTCGAAGGAGGGCTCGACGGTGAGGGCGTCGAGGGCCTCGGGGCGGTAGTCGCTCTCGACGCGGCGGCGCAGCACGGCCGCCATGCGCTCGTCCGACTTCACCAGGCGCGCCTGCGGCGCGTCGGTGCCGAGGATCTCGCCCTCCCACAGGCGGTCCAGCTGGACGGCGTTGACGTCCCGGGTGCCGAGGGTGGGCAGGACCTGCCCGACGTAGTCGAGGAACCTCTGATGGGGGCCGATGACCAGGATGTCCTGGGCCTTGAAGTGCTCGTTGTTGACGAGCCAGGTCACCCGGTGGAGACCGACCGCCGACTTGCCGGTGCCGGGGCCGCCCTGCACGACGAGGATGTCCGAGGGGGAACCGGTGACCAGCTCCATCTGGTCGCGGCGGATGGTCTCGACGATGTCCCGCATCCGGCCGCGGCGGGACCGCTGGAGCTCCCGCAGCAGGAAGTCATCCGGTTGGAGCGGCTTGCGCCGCTGCCACCGCACGACGTCGCCGGGGGTGGGCACCGGCGTGCGCTCCGGGGCGGGGGGAGCCTCCGTTTCCCCTTCTCCCGGCGCGCCGTCGTCGACGGGCCGCCGGGGCCGCGGTACGGCGGCGGGCTCGGGTCCGACCGGGGACGCGAGAGCGGGAGCGGGCTCCGTCTGGGCCGTCGGGGACATCCGGGGCATCGGGGACACCGGGGATATCTCGTCGAAGTAGCCCTCGACGATCCGCTGTACGCAACGGAGTTGGCGGCGCAGGACCACCCCGTCCGGGCCCTCGGGCCGGGCCTCGATCCATTTCTTCGCCAGGGGGCTGGTCCACAGCAGGACGACCGGATCGTTCGCGTCGTCCTTGACCCCACGACGTCCGATGTACCAGGGCCGGGGCTCTCCGCCCGGTTCCTCCGGGGCGTCGACGCGGGCGAAGACCAGCGCTTCGTCGCCGAGTCCGCCGTAGGCCTCCGCACGGGCCTCCGCCTCGATCCGGTTGGCGATCCCGTCCTTGCCGCTCGCCGAGGCGGTGGCGGCCGACGTGCCGCTCAGTTCGGCGAGCTTCGCGGTGTAGCAGTCGTACGCGTGGTCCACCGCCCGCTGTTCGCCGGCGAGGACCTCGTCCCGAGTGGTGGTGCTCATCTGCGTCCTCCCTGCGGTGCCGGGGAACACCGCCACGAGCGCATGCCCGTACCCCGCTCAAACAACTATCAGAGAGCGGATGGTGACGAACAGTCAGGATGCTGCCCCCGGACCAAATGATCGAATTCGATCCATCGAGCACACATACGACGACCACCGGGTCGGACTTCGTGCACCGGAGGGTCGGGGGTGAAGCCGGGACGCCGGGTGTCCCCGAGGGACGGAAGGCACCCCTGCGGACGGCGGAGCCGCCGAGCCGGGACCATCGAGCCGGGACCATCGAGATGGGGTCACCGAGACGGAGTCACCGAGGTCGGGTCATCAAGGTCGGGTCATCAAGGTGGGGCAGCGACACGGCCTCGGGTTGGCGCACGGGCACCGATCCCCGAGCGCTCGTGCCGCCGGTCCGGCTGCCGAAGGGCTCGGACGGTCCCGGGGCGGGCCGACCTGCACGACCCACCGTGCCGGGGAAGGGGGGCTGCCGCCCGACGGCCCTCCTGTCTTCCACGGCACCGTCACCGCAGCAGCGGTCCGCCTCCGGCCCAAGCCGTGAACCACCGGGGCCGCCCCCTCAGAACCCCGGGGCGGGGATGGAGCTCGGCCACCACGGGGGCACGCCGCCGGGGCACGGAGGAGTGGCGGCACCCTCCCAGAAGACCGAGGTGACGCACCAGACAACGCCGAGGAGCGTCACCGCGAGGGCAGAGGCACGGAGGAGGGGACGGTTCCCGAGGAGGGCGCCCACCGCGACCCAGACCAGCAGCAGGACCGTCCAGAGGCACGGGATGAACAGCCACAGCAGGAAACCGCTGTTGGCCGCGTTGCTCACTCCCACGTCGCAGGCGGTCCACGACCTGCCCAGGAGCACGGCAGTGGATACCGCCAGAAGCAGCGCCACCACCGCCCCGAGACGCCCGTGCAGCCGTCGACCCCCCACAGCTCCCCCGTTCGCGGTCCGCTGCGGGACGCACCGGACCCGCACCGCCCATCGCTGCCGCATCCCCCCGTCCCCCGTCGCTGACCGACGGGGAACGGACACTCCTGGATCCTAGTGATCACGTGATCTGTCGAGCAGTGCCCAACCCGCCCGCAGCAGCCCCGAAGGAAGCCCCTCCGGCCCTCTCGGAACGCGCTGCGCCTCACCCCGGGGCAAAGGCACGGCACACGTGCTCGCCCTCGCAGGGCCGGCCTTCCTCGTACCGGGTTCGCCAGGGACTTCCCGTGCGCCATGGGACAACCCCTCTTGAAGCGGTTCCCGTCGTCTGTTCCACGTCGCGGTCGTCGGTCGCCCCGTACGGCTCCAGCAGGGCGCGCAGATATCCGGCACTGCTACCCGGGCACCGACTTCATCCGCTCCGAGCTGCCGGACGCCCTCGCCCGCGCACTGCCCGCAGCTGGATCCCAGAGACTCCGTCGCCCCCTCCCCCGCCTGAAATTCCCAGGTCAGAAGGCATGACATGAGCTGACGGCGGCGCTTGGCCGCAATGGGGGCGACCTCGGTAACCCCTATCCGCTAGGCTGTCAGCGGTCAGTCCGCCTTCGAGGCACCTGCCCGGGAAAGGTTCCTCCGGAACCCACCCCCAGCAGCCCCGGAGAAAGCCTGACCAGGGCGTCTGCCTCATCCCGCCCGGCATCCCCCACGGGGGGTTCCGGCACGGTTTTCGGCAAGCCCCGCCTTCGTAGCTCAGGGGATAGAGCACCGCTCTCCTAAAGCGGGTGTCGCAGGTTCGAATCCTGCCGGGGGCACCAGGCGAAACGGCCCGGACCGATCACGGTCCGGGCCGTTTGACTGCACCATCTGGCGGCAACCGCGTCACGCACCCGGCCGCTGGCGCCTCCGCATCCGATCCATGTGACTGATCGCCTCCCGCTTCGTGTCGTGGGCAACGTGTGTGTAGACCTCGATCGTGATGCTGATCTGACTATGGCCGAGGATCTCCATGATGATCCGGGGAGCGACACCGGCAGCGGTGAGCAGGGTGGCGCACCCGTGCCGGGTATCGTGCAGCCGGACCACACGGAGTCCGGCGTCGGCCGCAACGCGGGTGAACGCTCGGTAGACGTTCCGCAGCTCCACCGTCCGACCGTTCCTGGTGGCGAAGACGGGACCGTCCTCGGACCACGGAACTCCGGTCGCAGCGAACATCTCGCGCTGCTTGAGCCGGTGCCACCGGAGCGGGGCAATGCGCAGTGCGGGCAGCGGAACGACTCGCCGACGTCGGTTCTTCGGATCGTCCTGGTAGAGCTTCCCGCGACGGCGCTGCGTCTGCTGCCGGACGTGCAGCACGCGATTTTCAAGGTCGAGATCCCACCACCTCAGCCCGACCAGCTCTCCCCGGCGGAGCCCCATCGCGATGGCCAGGACGAAGGCTGCATGGAGCGACTCGCCTCGCGCGGCCTCCAGGAACCTCAGCGTCTCCGCCAGCGTCCACGGGCGGATCTCCCGCTGTTTGGCCCTCGGCGGCTCGACCAGCGATGCGACGTTCCGCGTGATCAACTCGTCCCTCACCGCTCCCGAAAGCGCGGTTCGCAGTACGCGATGTACGGCATCTCTGATGGGCGGTCGAAGTGCGGACGACCCGACGGACTGAACCTCTGGGCGGGAGTCGTCTACCGGGATGGTTCGTGTGCGGCCATCGGCGCCTGGAACGTCGAGAAGCCGCAAGGCCTGTGCGACCGGGCGGCTTCTCGCGTGTTGGCGCGCGTGCCTGCTCAGATGAGGTGGCTCATGCCGCCCCACCCCTGGCCGACCTTGACGCCTGCCTTGAGGCTGTTGCTCTGGCTCTTGTAGAGGTACAGGTCGCCGGTGCTCGCGACGGTGGCAACCACGTCGGCGCGGCCGTCGCTGTCGATGTCGGCGAGGGTGATCTTGTCGATGCCGGACCAGTTCTGGCCGATCTGGATCGCGGGGGCGACGCCCGTGCTGGTGCCGACGTAGAGCTTCAGGTCAGCGGTGGAGTCGGCCTGCGCCACCAGGTCGGCGCGGCCGTCACCGTTGAAGTCACCCGCCGCGAGCTTCGACATGCCGGACCAGCCGGAGCCGATCTGCTTGGTGTACGTCACGCCCGTGCCCGTGCCCGAGTAGAGCCGCAGGGTCGCGTCGTCCTTGCGGACCGCTGCGATGTCGGCCTTGCCGTCACCCGTGAAGTCACCCGCCACGAAGTCCGATATCGCGTTCCAGCCCGTACCGATCACGGTGTGGGACTTGAAGCCGCCGTTGCCGTTGCCGAGGTAGAGGTGCAGCTCGCCGGTCGAGGCCTCGCGGGCCACCAGGTCGCCGTCACCGTCGTTGTTGAAGTCGGCGGCCTTGACCTTGTCCATGCCACCCCAGCCGGGGCCGACCTCGTGCGAGGCGAACTGGCCTTCGCCGTTGCCGACGTACATGCGCAGCTTGTTGTCGCTCGCACTCACGCCCAGCAGGTCGTCGTTGAGGTCACCGGTGAAGTCGCGGTCGCGCTGGACGGCCGGCTGCGTCGGGTACGGGTCCTGGTTGTCGGAGCCGAGGCCGGCGGCCGGGCCGCAGTTGGGCCAGGCGCCCTCTCCCCGGTCAGCGAGGACCTTCTCGCCGATGAGGATCTGCTCCATCTTGGAGGCCTGGTGGGGGTACGCGGCGTACACGCCGCCGCCGTAGGCGTCCCAGGTGGACTTCAGGAACTGCAGTCCACCGTAGTAACCGTTCCCGGTATTGATGGACCAGTTGCCGCTGCTCTCGCACTGGGCGACCTTGTCCCAGGTGGCGACGGACGCGGCGGAGGCGGGGGCCGCGGCGGCGAGGGGGATCAGGGTGCCGAGGGCGGAGGCGGCGAGGAGCGTCAGGGCAGAACGGCGCAGGGTGTGCGAGGACATGGCTGGTGACCTTCATCTCGGACGGCACGGAAGCGGGGAAGGAGCGGGAGGGGCAAGGAAGCGGTGGGGGAGGCGGGGGGGCCGGGCCCGTTCCGGAAAGGACGGGCTCCGGGCCCCCTGCCTGATGCCGCCTAGATGAGGTGGCTCATGCCGCCCCAGCCATGGCCGACCTTGACGCCTGCCTTGAGGCTGTTGCTCTGGCTCTTGTAGAGGTACAGGTCGCCGGTGCTCGCGACGGTGGCAACCACGTCGGCGCGGCCGTCGCTGTCGATGTCGGCGAGGGTGATCTTGTCGATGCCGGACCAGTTCTGGCCGATCTGGATCGCGGGGGCGACGCCCGTGCTGGTGCCGACGTAGAGCTTCAGGTCAGCGGTGGAGTCGGCCTGCGCCACCAGGTCGGCGCGGCCGTCACCGTTGAAGTCACCCGCCGCGAGCTTCGACATGCCGGACCAGCCGGAGCCGATCTGCTTGGTGTACGTCACGCCCGTGCCCGTGCCCGAGTAGAGCCGCAGGGTCGCGTCGTCCTTGCGGACCGCTGCGATGTCGGCCTTGCCGTCACCCGTGAAGTCACCCGCCACGAAGTCCGATATCGCGTTCCAGCCCGTACCGATCACGGTGTGGGACTTGAAGCCGCCGTTGCCGTTGCCGAGGTAGAGGTGCAGCTCGCCGGTCGAGGCCTCGCGGGCCACCAGGTCGCCGTCACCGTCGTTGTTGAAGTCGGCGGCCTTGACCTTGTCCATGCCACCCCAGCCGGGGCCGACCTCGTGCGAGGCGAACTGGCCTTCGCCGTTGCCGACGTACATGCGCAGCTTGTTGTCGCTCGCACTCACGCCCAGCAGGTCGTCGTTGAGGTCACCGGTGAAGTCGCGGTCGCCCTTGCTGTACGAGGACGGGGTCGCGCCGAGTGGCGAGACATAGGCGCTGATGGTCAGGCCGCTCAGTGAGTCGCCCACCTGCTTCCCCGAGGCACTCACCGCGACGTCGGCGACCTTGTCGTTCCAGTTGCCGTGGGTGGTCATGATGGATCCGTCCGCGTAGACGGCGGTGACCATGCCGACGTGCTGGGCCCAGCCGCCCGAGTACCCGAAGACCACGGCGTCTCCGACCTGGGGCTGGTACGAGGACGAGGTGTGCAGGGTGCCGTTCGTCTGGCCGTAGGAGTAGAACGAAGCGGCCCGCGCGTCCGTCCCGTTGACGTTGAAGTTCGAGTTCTTCCAGACCCACTTCACGAAGTCCGCGCACCAGGGCTCCGCCTCGTCACCGGTGGCAGTGTTGCAGCTCGTCAGGAAGCCTCTGCCGCCCAGGCTGTTGATCGAGCAGGCGTTGTCGCCGACCTGGGCCCGGGCCAGGGCGGCGGCCTCCGCGGTGGTGTCGGCGAAGGCGGGGGCGGTGGCCAGGTTCAGGGTGCAGGCCATGGCGGCGAGGGTGACACCGGAGGCGAAGAGGGTACGGCGGGCACGGAAAGACATGGACATGACAGTTCCTTTGGAAGTGGCGTACGGAAGGAGTGCGCAGGGCGCGCAAGGCCTGATCCGTCGACAGCTGCCCTGCAGGCACAGCAGTCGCCGGATCCCGGCGGTGCCAGGACGGAAGTCCGCAGTGGTTGCCGCGGTTTCGTCCGCGAGTGACGGGGTGGCAGTCACCGCTCGCGTCGCTACGGTCAGCGGGCGGCGCGGTCGGATGGCGCTGCGGTCACCGGGTGGAGCGGGTGGTGGGCTCCGCGAGCGGCTTTGGGGGCAGGTAGCGCCGGTTGAGCAGGGGCGAGCTCTGCTGGCTGCGCGCGAGGAGGGTGTGGGCACGACTGAGGGCGCTGGGCGCACTCGGGGAACCGGGGCTCAGGAGGTAGAGCAGGAAGTCGAGACGGCCGGATTCGGGGCGCGCGCTGACGTGCTGGAGTCCGACCGAGGGCAGAGCGTGGGCCCACATGGCGTCCACGGCCTCGGCCGCTTCGCTCGCCTCGGGGGCCTCGCCAGCCTGCCTGCACATCAGGCTGGCATAGACGATTTCCATCGCCGGCTCATCAGCCCCAGCCAAGGCTGTTGGAGGAGGGCTGCACACCCCAGCCGAGGCTGTCGGAGGTCTCGGCGGTGGCCAGTACCGGCGTCTTCTCGGCGGCGGCCGAGGCGGCGCAGGGGATGAGGATGATCGCGGAGAGGGAGACAGTGGCGACCGCGGCGGCCTGGGCGATACGAGTGCGAATCACGACGAAAGTCCTTAGCTGCTGAGGGGATGGCTGTCCTGCGCCGTTCGGGCGTCCCGCGGGTGACGCTCCGTCCGGTCACCGCCCGGGGCGTTTCCCTGGCGGCAATGACCAGCTTCGTCGCTCGCCGACGGCACCGGAAGGCCTTCGGGGTGTCGCCTACCGGCCTGTCGGGATCCGGACTTTAAGTCATGGACATGACAATCTCTTGGTCGCTCGCACCCCCTGGAGAAAGGACGCACTCGACCCTGCAGTGAAAGCGAAGGGTTCCTGTTCGCCCTCACACGAGCACCCCGAGATCACGCGTCGTCGCGACCGCCTGGCCCCCTTGGCCATCAGAACGTAGCGGGCTGCTCAGCAACTCTCGCGCCGCGGCGCCGGCAGCCTCCGCTACCCCTCGGACAGATCGCCCAGGAGTTCGCGCCCCCTCTCAACAGCGCGGCAGGCGCGACGGCCGACAGGACGCCGCTGGCACCGACCAATACCGCGAGTAGCTTGTGACGGGGCTTCCGGGCCACGGACCAAGGCACCCCAGCCCTTGTTCCGGCGTACGGGGGCCACGTGTCCGCCCGCACCCATGCCGATCGCGGTGAGCCGTGCGGCCGTGGCTGTGCACGACCGGAGTACTTGCCCAAGCAGCCTTTCCGGCTGAGAAGAGCACAGTCCGAGGGCCCGGACAGTCACCGTCGGCGATGGTGAGGGTCCAGCCGGCGGCGGCTTCGGCTCCGGATCTCTCCCCTGCCATGCAGCCGCCGCGGATTGCGGCGCGAAGCCGGCCGTGACGACCAGGCGGGCTCTGCTCTCGGGCAAGAGCACGAGGTACCCGATGGGGCGGTTGGCCGGCGACTCGGGCACTCCGAACAGCGGCCCGAGCCGCGGCACCGTCAAGCCATCCGCCCGTAAGCCGCTACCGGCATCCCGGTCCGCCATCGGCAGGCTCCATGGCCGACGACACGGCCTGCCCGCGAGGAAGGGCCATGGCCTGGGGCAGCTGGCCTGCGCAAGCGCCGACTGCATCACCTGCCCATGAGCAGCAGGCGCGGGACAGCCCCTGACCGTCCCGCTGCTCCCGGCCCGGGCCTGCCGGCCTGGCCGATGCCACTGCTCTTGCGCGGCGGTCCCCCGTGATCAGAGCCAGCCTTTCTGGGCGGCTTTGATTCCGGCTTCGAAGCGGCTTCCGGCGCCCAGGCGTTCCATGATGGAGGACATGTGGCGACCGATGGTGCGCGAGGAAATTCCCAGGCGCTGCCCCACGGCGTCATCGGTGAACCCGGCGCCAAGCAGGCGCAGGATCTCTCGTTCGGTGGGGGTGAGGCTGGTTCGGGGGTCCTCGGGGCGGGTGGCGCCGAGGGGAACGGCCGTGTTCCAGGACAGCTCGAAAAAGTCGAGCAGCGCGGCGAGGATGCCTGGTTCGGTGACGTGCAGGGCTCCCTTGCGGGTGTCGGTCGGGTCGATGGGGACCAGAGCCTGGGCGCGGTCCACGACGACCATGCGCTGGGGAATCGTGGGGGCGGTACGGACCTCGCTGCCCTGACCGAGCAGCCATTGGGCGTAGGCCGTGATGTGGGGCTGGTTGCGAGTGGCGTCCTGGTAGAGGGTTCGCATCGTGATGCCGCGGCCCAGGGCCTCGGTGTCCGCGGAGCGGCTGGCTGCAAGGTCCTCGGGGCGTTGGCTGCCTGGCTGGCTGCTGAGGACCTCGGAGATCGCAGAACGGCCCATGTGTTCAAGGCGACTGTGGATGGCGTCCAAACCGTGCAGGCGTTCGCCATGGTTCGTACGGAGCTCGGCGCGTTCGGCGACCATACGCGAGACAGCTGCACGTGAGGCGGCGAGCCGGGCCTGGCGTGAGGCGAGTTCGGCTTCCTGGCCGGCAAGCAGGTCGGCCAGGCCGATCTCCGGACTGACGGCGCGCATCTGACCTGGTCGCTCGGCGGATACCCGTACCAGGGTGAGCCGGCTCAACTCATCCAGGTGATCATGTACCTGAACGGGCGTCAGAGCGCAATGCGCAGCGATCTCCTCCAGGCTGGAGCCGGGATGATCCAGCATGGCCTGGTACACCGCCACGGCCGCAGCAGTCAGCCCCAATACCTCCAACATCGGATCCCCCCGGATCATCGGCCGCACCCCGCACTCGTCGAACACACAGCAAGGTCGGCAGTTCAGCGATCGGTCTAGCCCTGCCTCCTGGACCTCAGGACTTGTTCCACAGCCGAAGGCAGGCCCTCCAGGCGCAACCCGTCCACAGCAAGAGCGGTCACCACGCCACGGCCGGGAAACCACACGGCAGAGGACAGGTAAATCTCCCGATGCCGTTGGTCAGACGAAGACAGTCTCGCTCTGCGTGATCACCGTTTCCAGGGTGCAGGAGTGCAGATAATTGGGCCACCCCGGCTGCTGCCCGGGCGCATCCCGAGTGGAAGGTTTCGGATGAACCTGTCGGCCAGTGACCGAGGCCGCCTCAAGAAGATCCTTCAGGCGCGCCGAGCCGCGATCGACCCGGTGACCATGGGGTTCCCCAAGCGCATGCCCGGTCCTGGCAGGCGGGCTGCCGGTCTGAGTCAGGAGCAGATGGACGTGCTGCTCACGCGCACCCCGGGCACGTACAACCGGTTCGAGAACGGTCAACTCTTCAACCCCGGCGTCGATCTCCTCACGGCAGTCGCGAGGACGCTGCGGCTGGACGAACAGGAATGGGCGTTCCTGTGGCTGATCACCCGCAAGGAGAACCCGCCACACGCTTTGCACGGCAGTTCGGCGATGTCCGTAACCGTGGGGTCGTGGCAGCGGGTCGTCGACCAGATCAGCGGCGCGCTGGCGTACGTCAGCGATGCCGAGTTCAACGTCATCGTGCACAACGAGGACTTCCGACGCCTTTTCCCGCGCGGGCAGGCCCCGGGAAACATCATGCGCTGGATGCTCCTGTCCTTCGAGGCCCGCACCGACGTCCTGATGCACTGGGAGACCCACTGGGCGCCGGCCATCATGCCCCACCTGAAGCGCAGCGTGGAGCTACGCCCGGAGAATCCGGCCCTCGGTCGTCTCGCGTACGACGTCCTCAACGACCCCGTGGCCGGCCCGCTCTACCGAGACCATGCGGCGGTCCCCATCCCCCACTTCGACGGCTCCGAACTCCCCATCTGCCACGCCGTTCACGGACCGGGCCGGCTCACGACCTACCTCGCCGAACCCGTCACGGCCCCCGGCGCCCGCGTCAACCTCAGCCTCTACACACCCGAAGACCCTCTTCTCCCGAAGCCACTACCAAGTGACAAATAGGGCGCCCCCGGTCCCGGCCAACGTCAGGTAGGCGACCGTCGGCCGCATCGGTACTTCGATCTTGTCGGCCAGCAGCCAGGCCACCACGGCGCGGCCGTCGAACTGCGGGTGCACCTCCGTGCCAGCCACCGGGGCGGGGAAGTCGTCGTAGCGGCGGCGCCCATTCACCACTGCGGCCCGGCCCACCCCGGCCATCCGTTCCTGCCGGGGGCACCAGGGGCAAAGGCCACCCGGGAACGTTCCCGGGTGGCCTTTGACGTCCTTTCCGGCATCACCGCGGGCAGTCCCCCGCGGTCGGGAGGGCCTTCCGCCCGGGTCACGCGTCGTAGCGGGTGGCGAGGATCCGTGCCGTCTCGGCGATGCGGCTGCGCAGTTCGGCCGGGGCCAGGACCTCGACGTCGGCACCCAAGCGCAGGAAGTCCCGGTGGGCGTGGTCGATCGATTCGATGGGTACGCGGGCCTCCGTCCATCCGTCACCCGTGGGTGTCACGCCCAGGTGGCGGGCGCCCTCCGGGGTGAGTCGCACCAGGGCGTCCGCAGTGTGCAGTCGTGCTCGGAAGTCGGCCAGGTAGACGTTCCAGTACTCGGCGAGGTCGAACCCGTCGGGGGTGACGAACTCTTCTTCCAGCGGCCGGATTCCGAGGATCTGGTCGATCCGGTAGGTGCGGACCCCCGACGGTCCACCCGCGACCAGGTACCAGCGGCCGGCCTTGAGGACGAGCCCGTACGGCTCCACCCGTCGCTCGATCTCCTCCGGCGCCCGCCAGCGCCGGTAGCGCAGTACCACCGCCCGCCGCGCCCACACCGCGGTGGCGACCGCGGCCAGGTGAGGCGCTCGATCGACGTCGCCGTACCATCCGGGGGCGTCGAGCAGGAAGCGCTCCTGGATCCGCTCGGCGTGCTCGCGCAGCTCCGCCGGAAGGGCGGCCCGCAGCTTGAGCCGGGCGGTGGCGAGCGCCTCGCCGAGGCCGAGTTCGGCGGCGGCGCCGGGGAGTGCGACGAGGAACGCGGCCCGCGCCTCGTCCACGGTCAGTCCGGTGAGCCGGGTCCGGTAGCCGTCGACCAGACGGTAGCCGCCGGCGTGGCCGGCGGCGCCGTACAGCGGGATGCCGGCGGCGCCGAGCGCTTCGACGTCGCGGTAGACCGTCCGGACGGAGACCTCCAGTTCGTCCGCCAACTGTCGGGCCGTCATCCGACCCCGGTTCTGGAGCAGCAGCAGCAGGGTGACCAGCCGGCTCGCACGCATGCCGCCCAGTATCCACTGACAGTGGGTGTCAGCAGAGCGGACCTAACCTGCCGCCCATGGACGAGAACGGGACCACGGACCTCATCACACGCACCAAGCGGGCCGGCGCATGAGCATCGTCGAACTCCGGCAGTACACCCTGCATCCCGGCACCAGGGAGACCCTGATCGAGCTGTTCGAGCGCGAGTTCGTGACCGGTCAGCAGGCGGTCGGCATCACCGTGGGCGGCCGGTTCCGCGATCTGGAGGACCCGGACCGCTTCGTCTGGCTGCGCGCGTTCCCCGACATGGCACACCGCAGGAGCGCGCTGGAGTCGTTCTACACCGGCCCGGTCTGGCGGGAGCACCGTGACACCGCCAACGCCACCATGGTCGACAGCGACGACGTCCTGCTGCTGCGGGGCCCGGGCTTCACGCCGGAGCCGGGGACGAGTGAGGTGCTCGCGACGGTCTGCCATCCCACCGACGCGGCCGACTTCGACGCGTACGCCGCCCGGCACCTGGGCCCGGGCCACGCACTGCACCGGACCGAGCACGCCGAGAACGACTTTCCCCGCCTGCCCGTTCGCACCGGGGAGGACGTCCGGGTCTGGTTCGGGCGGGCCGAACCGGCGCCCTGGCCGACCCGGCGGCTGCGGCTGGAGCCCGTGAAGTCCTAGTCCCGCCGTTCGCCGTTCCCGCAGGGGCGGAGCGGCTGGGCCCCGGTGGCGGGCGCGGGGTTCCGGTGGCGGGGGTGGCCCCCGGTGCCTCAGCGGAGCTCTTCCGGGCAGGGCGTGCCCCGGGAGAACTCGTAGGGGGCCGCCAGCCGGTAGACGCCGGCGCGGGGGGCGACCAGTTCGGTCCACTCATCGCCCTCGGCGTCGGCTTCCGCGCTGAAGAGGCAGCCCTCCTCGTTGGCGAAGACCTTGGGGAGCTCGGTCTCCGACTCCTCGCGGGCCAGTCGGGAGGCCTCGGTCTCCTGGGGCGGGGCGATCTTGCCGCCGTTCTCGTCGACGAGGGCGAGCCAGGGCGAGTACGGGACCCGGATCAGGACCCGGCCGGGGCTGTCGACGCGGATGACGACCTCGTTCTCCTCGGCGCTCTGCACCTGGGCGGGCGGGTCGGCCAGCGGGGTCGGGTCCTCGACCTCGTACAGCCGCCAGTTCGCGTCCGACCAGACCTGCTTCAGGTAGGGCAGGCCCTCGTCCACCAGTTCCGCCTCCAGCTCGGCGCCGGAGTCGGGGGTGCCGGTGGGCAGGACGACGTAGTGCACGGCCCAGCGGTGGAGCCATTCCTCGTAGTTCTGCGCGTTCAGGGTGTCGTCGTAGAAGAGCGGGTTGCGTTCCATGTCGGCCTGGCGGTTCCAGCCGCGCGCCAGGTTGATGTACGGGCTGAGCGCGGAGGACTCGCGGTGGCTGGAGGCCGGCACGACCTCGACGCGTGCCTTGCCCGCGCCCCGCACCTGGAGCTGGTTGACGAGCGGCGCCAGCTCGCGGGCCCAGGAGGCGTCCGGGGCGGTGCGGATGACGTCGTCGACGCCCTTGAAGCCGATCCAGAAGTTGAGCCCGACGAAGGCGACCAGCAGTGCGTACCAGCGGCGCGAGCGCGGCGCCGTGTACGGCAGGGCCGCGAGCAGCACGACGCCCGCGAACAGCATCGGCAGCCGGGAGATGTTCGAGCCGATCTGGGAGTCGATCAGCCAGGTCAGGAAGGTGCCCACCGTGTAGACCACGGCGGCGGTCCGGACCGTCCGCCAGTCCCTGGGGACGAGGCAGAAGACGAGCACCCCGAAGGTCAGGGGCAGTGCGGTCGAGCCGAACGCCATCGGCTGGGTGCCGGAGAACGGGAAGAGCCAGGCCGAGAGCCCGACCACGGCCACCGGAGCGAGCCCGAGGGCGTACGCGCCGGGGCGCCGCTTGTTGAGGAAGAGCGCCCCCGCCATGATGCCGAGGAAGAGTCCCGCGACCGGGCTGCACGCCGTCGCCAGGCCGGCCAGCGGGGCGGCGACGGCCGCTTTGGCCCAGCGCCGGCGACGGGCGCAACGACAGTCGGTCCGGTCGAGCCAGTGTTCGCACCGGAGGTGCGGCCAGCAGAAGACGGCGGCGACCGCCCCCAGGGCGAACGTCATGCCGAGGCCGAAGGTCACCCGCCCCGAGAGCGCATTGCAGAGGAACGCGAAGACGGCGGCGATCGAGCAGAGCAGCGGATTGCGCACCGCCCGCACCCGGACCAGGATCAACGCGGTCAGCGCCGCCGACAGCGTCCCCGCGAGCATCATCGTCTTGCGGACGCCGAGCAGCGACATCAGGTACGGCGAGACCACGCTGTACGAGACCGGGTGCATCCCGCCGTACCAGGCCAGGTTGTACGCGGAGTCCGGGTGCCGTCCGACGAACTCGGCCCAGGCGTCCTGCGCGGCCAGGTCCCCGCCGCTGTTCGCGAACAGGAAGTACCACAGGAGGTGGGCGACCGCGGCCAGTCCGGTGGCGGCCAGCACGGTGTAACGGCGCTTCCGCCGCGGTGCGGAGCCGGGAGGGACCGGGGCCCGGGGTGGTGCGGGACGCTGCGCCGGAAGCACTATTCGCAAAGGGGAAGGACGCTTCGACCCGTGGTCGGCGCGTGTCGGCTCGGCGGTGGTCACTGCGGCCCTTTCCTGTGCTGCCCGTTCTCCCGTGCTCGTGCGGCCCGTGTGGTTCCGGCACCGCCCGTCTCGTCCCCCCCGAAACGCTAACAGTCGGACACCCGGTGTCCCCGGGTGCCCGACCGCGCGCGTGGCCCCTCAGCCCAGGCGGGTCAGCTTCTTGTCGAAGCCCGGCTCCGCCAGGTCCGACTGGAGCGCGACCGGAGCACTGACCTTGCCCGCGCCCGTGCCGATCGACACCTGGCCGATGACGTCACCCGCCTTGCCGGTGTGCGGGACGGCCTTGCCGCCGTCGGTGAGGTCCAGCTGGACCAGGAGGCCGGGCCAGCCGACCGCCCTGAGCTCCTTGGTGGCCACGACGGGGGTCCGGCCGCCGAGGCCGTCGTCGACGTAGCCGAGGACCTGGCCCTTCTCGACCACGGCCGCCGAGGTGACGTCCTGCTGTGCCTTCTGGATCAGCTTCAGGCTGTTGTCGATGGCGAGCTGGAGCTTCTCGCCGAGGTACTTGGCGTCCTGCGCGCCCATGACGACGCCGAGGATGCGACGGTTCTGGCCGTCGATGACCGTGTTGGCCGCCCAGAGCAGGTTGCCGCCGGCCGGGGTGGAGGAGCCGGTCTTGATGCCGCTCACACCCGGTTCGAGCAGGATGTTGTTGTTGTTCTCGATCCGGCCCGGGATGCCGTCCACCGTCACGTTCGGCATGTTCACGATCTCGCGGAAGACCTCGAACTGCATGACCGCCTCCGCCAGCTTCAGCTGGTCCTGCGGCGTCGACATGGTGGTGTCGAGCAGGCCGGACGGGTCCGTGTAGGTGGACTGGGTCATGCCCAGCTCCTCGGCGGCGGCGTTCATCTTCTCGATGAAGGCGGCCTCCGAGCCGGCGTCCCAGCGGGCGAGCAGCCGGGCCACGTTGTTCGCGGAGGGGATCATGAGGAGCTGCAGGAGCTCCTTCTGCGAGTACGTCTGCCCCTTCTTGACCGGGGCCCTCGACTCGTGCTCCGCCTTCCCCTGGTCCTCCGCCTTCTGGTCGATCTCGATCTCCGGGCCCGGCTCGTTCCCCTTGAGCGGGTGGTCGCGGAGGATCACGTACGCCGTCATCGTCTTCGTGACGGAGGCGATCGGGGCCGGCCTCTGCGGGCCGTACGTCCCGATGGACCCGACGCCCTCGACCTCGACGGCCCCCTGCCCCTCGGTGGGCCACGGCATGTCCAGCTTTCCGCCCTCGAACGTGAACGTCGGCTCGGCCGACATCGTCAGGGCGGGGGCCGGAAGCGGGCGGACCATCTGCACGATCGCAAAGGCGATCAGCAGGAGCAGCACCAGCGGGGTCCAGATCCGCAGCCGGCGCACGGTCGTCCGCAGTGCGTTCGGCGGCGGGGGCGGGGTGTTCGTCAGTTCCGCGAGCAGGTCGAGCGGCGGCAGCGGAGGCAGCGGCTGCTGCCGGGTCCGCTCCGGTTCCACGGACGCGGTGGCGGACGGCGCGGCGGCGGACGGCGCGGGGGCGGGCGAGGGCACGGCCGCGGACGGCTTGGCGGCCTCCGTGGCGGGCTTCGCCTTCCCGGCCTCCTCTGCCGTCTTCCCGGCCGCCTTCTCGGCCTCCCGTGCCGCCCGTGCGGCCTTCTCCGCCTTCTGCTCGGCCGGAATGTCGGCGCGCAGCGGCCGGAAGACGCTGGTGCGCTCGCTGTCGGAGTCGCCCTTCGGAGCGGAGCCGGCCTGCGCGGCAGGGTCGGCCTTCGCGGCGACGTCGGCCTTCGCGGCGGAGCCGGCGGTGAGATCGGCCGGGAGCCTCAGGGCGGTCGTCGGCTGGTCCACGACCGGCGGACGGACCGCCTTGAACATGGTCGTCGGCTGGTCGACCGGACCGTCGTCGTCCGCGGCAGCCGGAGCGCCCTGGGGCTTCGCGGCAGCACCGGTAACGGCACCGTCCGGGCGGGCGCCCGCGCCGGCGGGGCCGTCGGAGGAGGGGGCGTCGGAGGAGGGGGCGTCGGAGGAGGGGGCGTCGGGGGCGGACGGCTCGACCGGGGCAGCCGGCTCGACCGGGGCAGCCGGCGCCTCGGCCTTGGCAGCCGCGGGGCGCTTCCGTGCGGCGAACCAGGAATCGACCGGCGCGCTGTCCTCGACGGGTTCCTTGCCGTCGGCGTCGTCCGCGTCCGCGCCCGCGCCGCTGTGGGGCACCTCGTCCGTCGCGTCGCCGGAACCGTCGCGGTCTCCGTCCGCAGGGGCGTCCTCGGACTCGTCGCCCCCGGGGCCGTCCGCCGCGCCTTCGGGCCTCGGCTCCGAGCCGCCCTCCGGCCCGTCCGCAGGCTCCTCGGCCTCCGGCTCCCCGGTCTTCGACGTCCCGCCCTTCGACGCCCCGGCCTCGGGCTCCTCGGCCTCCGGCTTCCCCGTCGAAGCGACCCATGCCGCCACGGCCGTCTTCAGGCGCTCGCCCTCGGGCTCGGCCCCGGACTCCGGCGCAGACGGTTCCGCCGGCGTGGACGGTTCCTTCTGCTCCTTCTGCACGTCGTCCTCGGGCGTGCGCGGAGCCAGGTTCTTGAACACGGCCGTCGGCTGGTCGACCCGGACCGACGGGGACTCTGACCCTTGGAGCACGGAGAGCCGGGGATCACGGTCCCCGCCGCCCGGGGTCGCCGTCTCCTGAGACGACCCCTGCTGCTCCGCCTTGTCGGGGGACTCGCCCGCCACCGTGCCTCCTCCATGCGTCATGCGTACGTCCGAACCGTCTACCAGTGTCCTGTGTGAACCCCTTGGCCCCCGTGCTAGACGAGAACGACATACCTACTGGTTCCCGGATGAACCACCCGGGCACTCTCGACAGATGAATGTGAGAGGGGTCACCCTGTCATTCATCCACGCGGGGAGGCATGGATGGGCAGGAGCCGCAGAACTATTCCGGAAGAGCTTCTACTGCTCGCTCTGGACCCGACCACGGGTACCACAGCGCAGCCGCAGTCGCTCGACCTCGGTCTGGCCGGAGCACAGCTAGTGGAGCTGGCTCTGGCAGGCCGGATAGCCCCTGACGGGGATCGTATCGCCGTGGTGATGCCACGGCCGACTGGAGATCCGACTTTGGACTCCGCGTTGGAACTGCTGCGCAGGCGCGGCAGCCCGGTGCGGGCCGTCCACTGGATCGGCGGACCCCGACTGGGGCTCCGTCAGACGTATCTCTCGCATCTGGAGCGATGCGGCATGGTGCATGCCGTGGAGAGCCAGATGTGCGGGGTGTTGCCGACGACTCGCTACCAAGCGACGGACACGGCGATCAGTCGGGAGATCCGTGCCCGACTGGACAGTGCGATCCGCACCGGCGTACCGCCGGACCCGCGGACCGCGGCGCTTGCCGCGCTGGCCCATGCGGTCGGTCTCGGGAAGCACCTCTACCCCGGCAACGAAGGACGGTCGTCGCGGTCCCGGCTGCGCGACCTGATCCGGCACGACCCCATGGGCGGACTCGTGGCGCACGCCGTGATGGACGTCCAGAACGGTGCGGCGCAGCCGCGTCGGAGCGCCGCGGGCGTCCCGGCGCAGCCCCGCGGCGGCATGGCCCGCGCGGCCGCACACTGATCGACCGGTCGAGCGCGCGACCAGGCGCGGCCGGCACCGAGAACCACCCTGCACCAGAAGAACCACCCCGAAAGCCGCACGGTCGTGCGGGGCGGCCTGGACGGCCGCCCCGCACACGTGCGTTGTCCTGTTTTCCCAGCGCACACCCGGCCTTTGGTGGCAGTCTGCCAAGCAGTAGGTACGCACAGCTACGCAGCAGACAGCCGGAGGTGCAGTTTCCGTGGCGTCCAACGTCAATCCCACCGTCAGGCGACGCCGATTGGGCCAGGAGCTGCGCAAGCTCCGCGAGGCGAAGAACATGACGGCCGAGCAGGTCGCCGAGCGCCTCCTCGTCTCCCAGTCCAAGATCAGTCGACTGGAGAACGGCCGGCGCTCCATCAGCCAGCGTGACGTCCGCGACCTGTGCGGGGTGTACGAGGTCGAGGACGAGCGCATGGTCGACTCCCTCATGCAGATGGCCAAGGACTCCCGCCAGCAGGGCTGGTGGCACGCCTTCGGCGACATCCCGTACAGCGTCTACATCGGTCTGGAGACGGACGCGGAGAGCCTGCGAATGTACGAACCGCAGATCATCCCCGGGCTGCTCCAGACGCACCGGTACGCGGAGGCCGTGATCGCGGGCGCGCTGCCGGAGTCGACGCCGGCGGAGATCGAGAAGCGGGTCACGGTCCGCACCCGGCGCCAGGAGCGGATCCGGGACGAGGAACGTCCGCTGCGGCTGTGGGCGGTCATCGACGAGGGTGCGCTGCACCGGATCGTCGGCAGCAGGCAGCTGATGGTGGAGCAGTTGGAGCACCTGATCGAGCAGTCGCAGCTGCCGCACGTGACCGTGCAGGTGCTGCCCTTCGAGATGGGCGCGCACCCCGGGATCAGCGGGCAGTACTCGATCCTGGAGTTTCCGGACACCTCGGACTCCAGCGTCGTCTACATCGAGGGCGTGACGAGCGACCTGTACCTGGAAAAATCCCCGGACGTCAGCAAGTACTCCGTCATGTACGAGCACTTGAGGGCCCAGGCGCTGAACGTCGAGCAGACGCGCGAGTTCATTTCGAAAATGGCCAAGAAGCACGCCCAGGGATGACCCGGAGAGGACGGGGAAGGCACCTTACAGCCCGCGACCGCTCCCACGGAAGCAGGGTTGGAATATGCCACTCGGTCGTGTGAACGCCGGTCCCGCCAGACGGGGCCGGCGAGTAGCGTCGATCACGCCATCAAGAACGTTGGCGAAAAAGGCTACTTGGTAGAACCGGAGTGAGCAGCATGGCAATCATTCAGGGCGGTACGGACACCTGGACGAAGTCCTCGTACTCGGGCGGGAACGGAGCCTGCGTCGAAGTGAAGTCCCCCGTGATGACCGCGGTCGCGGTGCGGGACTCCAAGGCCCCCGAGGGCCCGTCCCTCTCCTTCGGTCCCGGTTCGTGGAACGCCTTCGTCGGCCAGGTGAGCAACGGGTCCCTCTGACCCCGATGCACAGACACAGCAACCCGCAGCACGTATGAGCCCTCTCGACCGGTCCGCCGTCCTGGCCGAGGGGGCTCGGCCCTTTTCGTGCAGAAGGGGTCACCCCCATGCCGCCCCGACGCACCAGAACTGCGACGTCCGCGCACCTGCGCACGCCCTGAAGCCCTGAAGCACAGAGCGGAAGCCCCGTCCGGCCCTGACCGGACGGGGCTTCCGCGTCCGCGGGAAGGGACTACACGGGCTGCTCCAGCTCTCCGGGCAGAGGACCTGGGGCGAGTTCCGCCGCATGGTCCGGGCAGGCGTAGAGGGTCGTGCCGGGACCGCTGGCACTCTGGATCCAGCGGACCGCCACGGGCGCGTGCGTGGTGGTGCGGCACGCGACGCACAGTGCCACGTGCCCGGCGGAGTCGGCGGTCAGTCCGTCGCGGGTCATGCGCTCACCCCCGCAGCGGTCCGGCCGGCGAGCACGTCGAACTGGTCCCCCTCGTAGCCGTACGGATGATCCACGCCGAGCGTGGCGAGCACGGCGGCCGTGCGGCGCTCGTGGATGACCCCGGGGTCCACCGCGCGACCGCCGGGAGCATAGGGACGGATCAGGGCCGTGTCCTCGCCGCGGAGCGGGGCGCGGCGGGCGCGGACGTGCTCCGGGGTGGGGGTCGGCCACGGCCTCATGTGGGGGCCGGTGAGGGTGGGCAGGGTCTCGGGTGCGCGGTGGGCTGCGGAGTGGCGCCCGGGCCGGCGGGGCGGACGCGCTTCGAGCGCGCACCACAGTAAGAGCAGTGACCCGAGTCCGATGGATACGAGGGCGATAAGATCGCGCATGGTCGTTTCAGCTCCCTAAAGCTGTCTCGGCAAGCCCCGGCGGACCGGTCCTAAGCGGTCTGTCGGGGCGTTTTCCTTGCTGAGCATAGATGCTTACGTCAGCTCTCGTCAGCACTTGTAAAGGCACGTAAAGCAACATGGCGGAATGTGCCCGCATGAGACCGGGCCGATACCGTTTCCCCATGACTTTCGGCCCTGATGACCAGGTGGAGCGCGACGCTCCCGAGCCCCCGTATCAACAACTCGTCGGTATCCTGCGGGCGCGGCTTGCCCGGGGAGACTGGAAGCCCCGTCGTCCGATTCCGTCTGAGTCCGCCCTGTGTGATGCGTACGGGTTGTCCCGTCCCACGGTGCGCCGCGCAGTCGCCGAACTGGTCTCTGCCGGACTTGTCTTCACCGTGCCGCAGCGAGGGACATACGTAGCCGAGCCGACACGCGAGGGCGACGGCCAAGGGGCGAGTAGCTGATATCAGCAACGCCACGCCGCTACATGGGGGAGCTGAGCGCGGACGGGACGGTACAGGGGAACCCGCCATATAGCGCTACGTGGCAAGCATCAGGGCCGCACAAACCTCATGGGCCGTGGGACGGTCGGACGGCCGGTAACTCAGCATGGCGTCCACCAGCCCGCCCAGTTCCCCCGCGATCATGACCGGGCGGTGCGGCTTGTCCACGATTGCTTGCCGCTGGTCCTCGCGTGAGGCTTCATCGGCGTAGGCAACATGACGCCACCCCGTTGCGCTGATCATGAGCGAGGCCCCGAGCGCGTACACATCAGACGCATGGGTCGGCTCGGCGGTGCCGTGCGCAAGAACGCTGCGGGCAATCTCCGGGGCTTCGTAGTGGACGAGGCAACCTTTGTACGGGAAGTCCCATCGGGCAGGGACAGGTCCACCACGCGCCAACCCGAGATCAATCAACGTCGCCCCGGCCCTTCCCATGATCAGGTGCGCCGGCTGCACGTCCCCGTGCACCCACCCGGACCGGTGCAAGTCCGCAAGAGCGGTGGCACTGGCAAGGGCATCGCGTCGGCCCGGAGCGGTCCGATTGCCGGGTGTGCGGTGCACTGCCCATCGCTCGTACAGGCTCGGCCCCGAATGCCACGGCTGCACGCTCCACGTGCCTTCGGCCCATTCGCCGTCGTAGATGGGTCCGGCCCCGAGGGCGCGCAGAACGTGCGCTTCACGGCTCGGAGCGAGGGCGGTATGGGCGTGCGTGTGGCTCGGATACCCGATCTTCACCGCATACGGTCCGCCCTCGGTCTCGACGTACCAAACCGTCGACCCCCGCCGGTTGACCACGGGACGGGTGTTCGTCGGCGTGATCACGTCGAGAACTCCGCGCGGAAGTCCCTTGGGTGGTGTGCTTGTTGCCATTCTCGACTCTCCCAATGGTGCGGAGCCGACCACCAAACGGCGACCGGCCCCGCACGCTCTCCCGGCCGGACCGTAGCGGCTAGACAGCCCGGTAGTCGCGTCCACAGTCAGAGTCGCACTGCGCCGCGTTCTCGCCGTTCACGGTCCAGAGCGAGTCCATGACCATGAACCCGTTGCCCTTGATCGCGTGGGCAGTGGCCTGCACCTCTTCCAGAACCCTGCCCCCGCCACCGGGGCGCGGGTTGTGCTCCAGGAAACGGCCCGCGTACGTCTCGCAGAACTCGCGGTAGTCGACGGTGTGGAGGATGAAGCTGTGCAGCGCGCAGTCCACGTCATCCGAGGGAACCATCTTGACCGTGGCCGTACCGACCGTGGCGAGGAACGCCAACGCTTGGTCGGTCGCGCGCTCCGCTTTCCCCTGCTCGTAGCCAAAGTGCGTCACGGTGAACTCGGCGACGCTGTTGAACAGCTCCGCGTCCACGAGGGACCGGCCGGTGCGGAGATCGGAAGATACAGCGGTCATGCTTTCGCTCCTCTTGTTTGTGTCGCGCATGGAACCTGCCCGGGCAACGGGCAGGGTCTTGCCCGCCCCTCGGCTCGGGACCTCCCTTCGGATGAGGCCGCGCCAGAGGGCGGAGTCTGGGGACGTGACGTCAAACCCGCGTCAGGGGATAAGGGATGGGCAGGAAACCTCAGGCAGTCCACTCAGCGCATGTCCAGGCCAGTTCGCGCAGCCCCACCGGGCATCCGTGAGCGCCAGGAAGAGCACGAGTCAGCAGCACCGTCGAGCACGGCCGCTGCCACTGCGCCTCTCACACCGGGTCCAAACGGCCCACGACTGCCACGTCAGCGAACTGCCGGGCGAAGCGGGCGTGCTCCGGATTGAGGCCGGTGTGCCCCATGCACGCGTCGTCGACGGGGCTCACGGTCGCGCTCGGCGCGGACGTCCACGCGCACCCCTCGTGCAGGCAACGGGCCGACACGACGGGCTCGGACTCGGGGTCGCGCCGGATGCGGTGCAGCACGTACCCGTAGACCCGGGTCACGGGGTCACCGTCGGCACGGGAGAGGTGAGCACGCGGATGCTCGCGCATTCCTCCTCGTTCGGCCGGCGCAGCATGGTGGGGGACGCTGTCCACCCGGCACCCCCGCCTGGCGGCACCAAGTGGACCACGGCACCATCCCAAGCGGTCACCCGCCCGAGCCGGAGCGTGATGCCGCTGGTGTCCACCGCGTAACGCTGTACAACGGGGGTCCACTCTTCTCCGGGCATGTCTCACTGTCCCCTCACATCGCCGTGACGGCACAGATTGTTCCGGCGCGGCTACGGAGCGGTTAGGGGCATGTTCAGGGTCAAGTTGGCTTGGGAGAGCCGTCGTTCGTACACAGTGGCAGACCTAGGGGCAAGATAGCCCTATGAGCGTTGGGGCCTTGATTCGAGACCTGCGTATCGCCCAAGGATGGTCACAAGGACGACTTGCGAAGGAGATCAACGAGTCGTTCCGAACGAACATTGATCGGGAGTACGTGAGCCGCTGGGAGCGTTCGAAGGTAGAGCCGGGGAACTTCTACCTTCGATGCTTGTCCGCTGTCCTTGACGTGCCGCTAGCTGTCCTTGAGAGCGAAATGAAACGTCGTACGTTCCTGTCTGACGTAGCCGCAACCGCTATAGCACCGGTGGTGGCGTCGGACCTGCTGTCCGCCGGTTTCGGCGCTCGACTACATGGCGGGCCGACTGTCGAAGACTGGGAGGGGAAGCTAACGACTTACGGCACCGAGTACATGAGCATGGGGGCAGCGGACATTCAGCGCCGTATCTCTGGCGAACTGGTCATCGTCCAACAGCAACTCGAACACCCGCAGCTCTGGTCTGTCGGCGCCCGGCTGATGACGTTGTACGCAAAGACATTTCCTGGAGCTGACGGGAGACGTGCAGTCAACTGGTACAGGCTTGCCGCGGAGGCTGCCGATCGATCCGGAGACGATCAGGCCCGCATCTGGGTTCGGGGCCGTGCTGCGATTGCGCTGGGGTATGAGGGGGCAGCACTCGGAGTGGCAGACCTTTTCGCAGACCAGGCCATGGCGATCAGTGACCGGCCCTCACTCGGACTGCTGAACGCGCTGATGGGTAAGGCACATGCCGCGGCGCTGCGAGGGGACCACACTACGGCCCGAGAGCTTTTGGACAGGGCACTGCGGGTGTTCGACTCAACGGGGTCGCACGAGCAGACCTCCGACTACGCCGTGCCGTGGTGGCGCATGAACGTCTTTACCTCCCTACTCGCTGCGCGACTCGGCGATGAGTCAACTGCCGTAGAGGCGCAGGAAGCAGCCCGCCGAGAGCTGCCCGAGTCACTGCCCCGGTTCGCAACGCACCTTGAAATGCATCACGGACTCATGCTCGCCAAGTCCGGGGACCGAGGCGGCGGCGTCAAGCACGCCCGCGCGGCTCTTGACACCCTGCCCCGTGAAAAGCACTCGCTTACTCTTCGACTGCTTATGGCCGAAGTCGAAGCGTCCTAGCCTCGAAGTTTCGTGACGGTCAGTCGACGGAGTCGGGGGACCGTTTTCGTGCCGTGGGCTGAAGCTGTGCAGGCTGAGGGCTCGGGTGCCGCCTCTGGACGGCGCCGGATTCCACTACTCCGGGCCGGTGGTGCTGTCGAAGGGGTGGGGAGTCCGCTGGTCAGCCTGGGGCGGGCAGTTGGGTAAGCCGGTCGAGGGCTGCGGTGATGTGACCGGGCCGGTGTCGTGCCAGACGGAGGGTGCGCCGACGGCCGATGGCCACGAGCTGTCCGGACGCGGTGAACAGACGGAGCCCTAGGTGTATTGCCCCGGGAGGTTGTGGACGGGTGAGGGAGGTCTCGGCTGAGGCGTCTTGAACGGGTGGAGGCGGGGCACACGGACCTTCTCCAGCACCGGCTCGAACTGCGGCGAGTCCCCGCGCTGCCCTGCGGTCACCACGATCGACATGGGTTTCTGCCCCTGCTCGACGGCCAGGTGCAGCTTGGTGGTGAACCCGCCTCGTGAGCGTCCCAGCCCGCGATCGACCGGCTCAGTGAAGACGCCGTCCGGCGGTTCCTTCTACAGGCCGCCCTGCCTTCGTCCCCTTCGGCAACAACGTCTCCAGCAAAGCCCACTGCTCATCCGTGGGATCTCCCCGCCTCATGAACCGTGATCACCTATCGGTCAAGATCCACTTTCGATACACAAACTAGATCCTGGGACATGACTCCAGCTTCAGCAGTCCAGATCGTGACCTCCGTCACAGCGCATGCGGCGCGGGTCCCAGCCTGTGGTCGCCTGTTGAGAAGGCGAGGGTCTTGTCTGTACCTCGGGGTGGACCCGACGGGTGTGCAGTCGGCTGCCGGTGTCTCACAAGCTGAGGACCAGCTTCCCGCGCACCCGCCCCTCAGCGCTGATGCGGTGTGCTTCGGCCGCCTTCTCCAGGGAGAGGACGGAATGGATCTCGACATGCACGGCGCCGGAGTCGATGAGGGTGCCGATGCGGCGCAGTGCCTCGCCGTCTGGGGTGACGATCATGCGGTGGGCCGTGATGCCGGGCAGGCGGTGTGTCTCGTCGACGGGTTCGGGGAGCGTGATGAGGGTGCCGCCCGGTCGAAGGAGATGCCATGACTGGTGCTGCACCGGGCCTCCGATGGTGTCCAGGACGATGTCGAAGGGTTCCGAGGCGGTCAGGTCCGCCGTCGCGCGGTCGGCCGGCTCGTCGACGCCGAGTCGGCGCAGAAAGTCCTGGTTATGGGCGGAGGCGGTCGCGGTGACGTGTGCCCCGAGGTGCCGGGCGAACTGGACGGCGAAGTGCCCGACACCCCCGGCGCCTGCGTGGACCAGGACACGTGTCCCGGCCTTCACTCCGGCCACTTCCATGGCCTGCCACGCGGTCAAGGCGGCCAGGGGCACGGCGGCGGCCTCCACGTAGGACAGCCGGGCCGGCTTGGGCGCGACGGCGGAGGCGGGCAGAACCGCGAGCTCCTGGTAGGCGCCGCCGTACGGCAGCGGCAGCATCCCGTACACGGCCTCGCCGACCGCCGGGCCGCCCGGCACCGTGGCCCGCACCACTCCCGCCACGTCCCAGCCCATCCCCAGCGGGAACGGCCGGTCGCTGCGGACCGCTCCCTCGCGGTGCTTCCAGTCGACCGGGTTGACGCCGGCGGCCTTGACCTCCACCAGGATCTCGCCGTCCGCCGGAGTTGGTGCCGGCCGTTCTGCGCACTCCAAAACGCTTTCGTCGCCGTACCGGGAGAAGACCACTGCACGCATCGGGGACGCTCCTGCTCTGTTCCGTGTCCGTTCGTATTCGTCGCGGCTGTCATACCGGCGACGGGGTCCACCGTGCAGGCCCGGAGGGAGACGCAGCCAGTACCCCCCGAGTACCAGGCCAGGAGACACGGCACGGGCGCTGGGGGGTACTGGCAGGGACAGGCTTCCGGGCGTCGGGCGACTGATACTGGCGGACATGAACCCAGCCAACGAGCTCGGCAGCTTCCTGATGTCACGGCGCGCACGGGTGACTCCGGCGGCGGCCGGAATCCCCGTGGCCGGGCGGCGCCGGGTCGCGGGGCTGCGCCGCGAAGAGGTCGCCGAGCTCGCGGGCGTCAGCGTCGTCTACTACACGCGCCTGGAACAGGGCCGCGCCCACCACCCGTCCGACGCCGTACTGGATGCCCTGGCACGGGTGCTGCGGCTCGACACCGCCGAGCGCGCGCACGTGAACGACCTGGCGCACCGGCCCCGCATCCGAAGCGCCGTCGATCCGGCCCCGGCCGATCCCGCGGACCCCGCACACGACGGGCGCGTACGGGACGGGCTGCGGCGTCTGCTGACCGCAGTGGGTGCCGTCCCGGCATACGTCCTCGGTCCTGCGATGGACGTCCTCGACGCCAACGACCTGGCCCGCGCCCTCATCGGCGCCCCGGCTGTCGGCGGGCGACTCAGCCTCGCCCGGCACATCTTCCTCGACACCGCCGCACGGGAGCTGTACCCGCGGTGGGAGGACGTGGCCCGTCAAACGGTCGGCTTCCTGCGGTTCTCCGCCGGGCGCCGTCCCGGTGACGTGCGTCTGGCCCGCATCGTCGCCGAACTGTCCGGCCGCAGCATGGAGTTCCGTTCCTTGTGGGCAGCGCAGGAAGTGGGCAAGGAGCCGTACGGCACGAAGAGCTTCCGGCACCCCGTGGTCGGCAGATTCGACCTCGCGTACGAGACCCTCGCGCTGCCCGGCGGTGAGGACCGGTCCCTGGTCGTCTTCACCGCCCCCGACGCCCGCGCGGACACCGCGCTGCGCCTGCTCGGCAGCTGGGCGGCATCGGCCGCTCCAGCAGGCGGGCCCGCAGCGCCCCACTTGCCGTGAGTGCGTTCACCAAAGCCGCACGGACCTGCCTTGATCGCTTTCGTGGACAACACCGGGCAGCCGCTCTGACCGCGGTCCGGGACTACCGTTTAAACTCAGCGACGAGCATGCGGGCGGGGGCCTTGTGCACGCGGCGCCACCAACCGCGAAGGCCTCCCCCGGGCGCCCCGCACCGCTTCCGGGCGTTCAGCGCAGTTCGTCGACGTAGCGGTCCGTGCCCGGCACGGTCGGGATGAACGGGGCGACCAGCTCGACCCGTCCGCCGTCGTTCCCGCCCAGGGCCTCCAGGTCGGCGAAGTGTTCCGTCCAGCAGGTGCGGGGGTCCTCCTCCAGGAACCAGAGCAGGGTGAGTCGGGTGTCGACGCCCTCGACCTGCTTGACGTACGTCATGCGGTCGCCGGGCAGCGGGGTCGGCCGGAAGGCCGTCACCATCGCCGCCGGTGAGCCGGCGAGCCGCCGGGGCAGTTCGCCGCGGCACAGCCGGTCGAGCAGCGCGTCCCGCTCCCGGGGCCCGTCGGCGTCGACGACCTGGAGGACCAGGCCGGCGTAGGGGTGGTCGAGGGCGTGGAAGTCGCGGGGGCCCGCCGCGCCGTCGCGGTAGACGGTCGCCGCGTGGTCCTGGAAGGCGGTGAAGACGTGGGTCCGCTCCTGGTGGACGCGGGCGTCGCGGTTGAGCCGTTTGTTGATGCCGACCGTCCACTTCATGTGGTCGTCGTAGCGGCCCTCGGTGATCCAGTACGTGGAGAGGTAGCAGCCGGTGGTGACCGGTCGGGCGACGGCGGACTTCTCGGGGACCCGGAGCAGTTGGAGCTCCCTGGTGGCGACCCAGCGCCGGCCGGCGTACATCCAGGGCATGGCCATGGCGCCGGCGTAATAGTGATCGTCTTCATACCAGCGGTTATAGCTGTGCTCATGGCCCGGGTGCGGTTCGACCATGGTGATCAGCGCGTGGCCGGGACGCACTCCGTACGGTCCGACGGCCGCCAGTTCCGCGTAGGTGTCGCTGCGGGTCTCCTCGCTCACTCTCGTGCCCCTTCCCATGTCGGTGCCGGCCCCCTACTCTGACGGGCCGTCAGATGAATGGCCAGGGGCGAGAGGGGTCGGGATGCTGCTCCGGGAGAAGACGGTCGTCGTGTCGGGGGTCGGCGCCGGTCTCGGCCACCGGGTCGCGGAAGCGGTGGTGCGCGAGGGGGGACGCGCGGTCCTCGGTGCCCGCACCGGGGCCAACCTCGCCAAGTCCGCCGCGGAGATCGACCCGGAGGGGCACCGCGTCGCCCACCGGGTCACCGACATCACCGACGAGGAGCAGTGCACCGCGCTCGCCGCGCTCGCCGTCGAGCGCTTCGGCGGGATCGACGCGGTCGTCCACGTCGCCGCCCTGGACTCCCACTTCGGAGGGCTGGAGGACGCGGACTTCACGACCTGGCAGGGGGTCCTGGACGTGAACCTGCTGGGCACGCTGCGGATGACCCGGGCCTGTCTGCCGGCGCTGAAGGAGCGCGGGGGTTCGGTGGTGCTGATCGGGACGCAGTCGGCGGTGGCGGCGCCCACCCAGGTGCGGCAGGCGGCCTATGCGGCCTCGAAGGGGGCGCTGACCTCGGCGATGTACTCGCTCGCGCACGAGCTGGGTCCGCACCGGATCAGGGTCAACACCGTGCTGCCGGGCTGGATGTGGGGTCCGCCGGTGCAGGCGTACGTCCGGTTCGCCGCGGACGCCGAGGGGGCGCCGGAGGCCGAGGTGCTGGCCCGGCTCACCGAGCGGATGGCCCTGCCGGAGCTCGCGACGGACGGGGACGTGGCGGAGGCGGTGCTCTTCCTGGCCTCCGATCGGGCGCGGGCCATCACGGGGCAGTCACTGCTGGTCAACGCCGGGGAGCTGATGCGCTGAGCCGGCACGGGGACGGGCCCCCTCGACCGTCAGGCCCGCGGGTAGCGCGCGAGCCAGCCCGGGGAGGACTCGGCGGGGGTGTGCAGGGCGGTGCCCTGGGTCATCTCCATCGAGAAGTCGTCCGCGAGCTCCAGGACCGTCGCGCGTCCCTCCAGTTCGGCCAGCCAGGCCGGCGGGAGGGCCGTCTCGCCGTGCAGGGCGCCCAGCAGCGCGCCCGTGAGCGCCCCCGTCACCTCCGAGGGTCCGTCGTGGTTCACCGCGAGCCGCAGCCCGTGCCGGACGTCCTCGCCGACCAGGGCGCAGTAGACGGCCGCCGCCAGCTGCCCCTCGGCCCGGTCCTCGCCGGCGCCGAGCGCGGTCACCCGGTCGGCGTCCGGCACTCCTTCGCGGACGGCCGCGAGGGCCCGGTCCAGCGCCTCCGTGACCGGCTCGTGGCCGGGACGGGCCGCGAGTTGTTCCCGGGCCCGGGCCACCGCGGCCTCGATGGAGCCGCCGCGGGCGAGGCCGTGCACGGTGACCGCGAGGGCGCCCGCCGCGAGCCCGACCGCCCGGGCGCCGTGCGTGTGGGCGGCGCACTCGACGGCGAGCTGGCAGACGAGTTGGGGCTCCCAGCCGACGAGCAGCCCGAAGGGCGCCGAGCGGGCGAGGGCGCCGGAGTCGTGGGCGTCCGGGTTCTTGGGCTTGTCGAGGGTGCCGAGCTGGTCGTCGGCGAGACCGGTGAGGCAGGCGCGGGGAGGGTTGCGGCGGGCGTAGAGCCATTCCTCGCGGGCGAGCCAGCCGTTGTCCTTGCGGCGCTCGTCGGGGCCCCAGTCGTGCTGGGTGGCGACCCACCGCCGGTGGGCGCGGTGCACGTCCGTGGGCGGGTGCCAGACGCCGGTGTCCCGGCGGACCTGGGCGCGGATCAGGCCGTCGACGGTGAAGAGGGCCATCTGGGTGGCGGCGGTGACGGCGCCCCGGCGGCCGAAGGCGGGCACCGGCTCGGTCAGTCCGTCAGGTCCGTGGGCCCCGCGGAGCTCCGTGAGGGTGTGGGCGGTGGCGCCCGCACCGAGCGCGTCGCCGAGGGCGCCGCCGAGCAGACACCCCCGTACGCGGGCCCGGAAGTCCTGCTGTTCGGCGCGGCCCCACACGGCTGCGGCTGTCGTGGCCACGACGTGCCCTCCCCCCGTAGACCGGTCTGCGCAGCACTGTAATCGACCGAGTACGTCCGTTTGATGGCCGGAACGTTATGTGAGCGGACGCCCTGGAGGCCGCTTTTGACCGTGTTCCGCCAGCCCCCGGGAGGGCGCGCGGGACACCGGGGCGGGACCCGGGCGGAGGGAGCGCGGGCCGGGCGGAGGCAGCGGCCCGGGCAGGGGAGCGGACCGTGCGGAAGCGGCGGACGGCGGCCCTACCCCGGGGCCGGAACACGGGTACCGGAACACGGGTACCGGAACACGGTCCCGGGGCCCGCCTCCCTCGCCGGGCCCCGGGCGCCCCTACTCCTGCACCAGCGGCAGCAGGGCCGGCAGGTGGCCGTCCGAGGCCCTCGCCGTGCGCTGCCGCTCCTCGGGGACCTCCCCGTAGGAGGTGGTGCGGGGCTTCGCCGGGCGGCCCGCCGCCGCCGCGATCGCCTCCAGGTCGCGGATCGAGCGGTAGGAGCCGTAACTCGACCCGGCCATCCGGGAGATGGTCTCCTCCATCAGGGTGCCGCCGAGGTCGTTGGCGCCGGAGCGGAGCATCTCCGCCGCGCCCTCCGTGCCCAGCTTCACCCAACTGGTCTGGATGTTCGGGATATGCGGGTGGAGGAGGAGCCGGGCCATGGCGATGACCGCGCGGTTGTCGCGGGTGGTCGGCCCGGGGCGGGCGATGCCGGCGAGGTAGACGGGCGCGTTGGTGTGGATGAAGGGGAGCGTCACGAACTCGGTGAAGCCGCCGGTCTCCTGCTGGATGCGGGAGAGGGTGCGGAAGTGGCCGAGCCAGTGCCGCGGCTGGTCCACGTGCCCGTACATCATGGTCGAGCTGGAGCGGATGCCCAGTTCGTGGGCCGTGGTGACGACCTCGATCCAGGTCGCCGCGGGTAGCTTCCCCTTCGTCAGGACCCAGCGGACCTCGTCGTCGAGGATCTCCGCCGCCGTGCCCGGGATCGAGTCGAGGCCCGCCTCCTTCGCGGCGGTCAGCCACTCGCGGATCGAGAGGCCGGTGCGGGTGGCGCCGTTGACGACCTCCATCGGGGAGAAGGCGTGCACGTGGATGTCGGGAACCCGCTCCTTCACCGCGCGCGCGATGTCGAAGTAGGCGGTGCCGGGCAGGTCGGGGTGGATGCCGCCCTGCATGCAGACCTCGACGGCGCCGACCTCCCAGGCCTGCTGGGCCCGGTCGGCGACCTGGTCGAGGGAGAGGGTGTAGGCGTCGGCGTCGGTGCGGCGCTGGGCGAAGGCGCAGAAGCGGCAGCCGGTGTAGCAGACGTTGGTGAAGTTGATGTTCCGCGTGACGACGTAGGTGACCTCGTCGCCGACCGCGGCCCGACGGACGTCGTCCGCGATCCGGGTCAGGGCGTCGAGCGCGGGGCCGTCGGCGTGCAGCAGGGCGAGGGCCTGGGAGTCGGTGAGCCGGGTCGGGTCGTCGGCGGCGACCGCGAGGGCCTCCCGGACGTCGGCGTCGACCCGCTCGGGCACCATCCCGGGGGCGGCGGCCTCCCGGAGCGCCTCCCAGTCCCCGTACACCTCGTCGAAGTCCTCCCGCCGGTCGTGGGTGCGGCCGGTGGTGTCGATGGTGTGGTGCAGGTCGGTGCGGCCGGCGGCGACGAAGGCCTCGTCGGGCTCCTGCCAGGGCAGGCCGCGCACGGGCGCGTCGGGGTCGGCGAGGCCGGTGGCGGGGTCGGCGAGGGCGCGGACGTGCGGGAGGAGCCGGGGGTCGAGCCAGGGTTCGCCCCGGGTCACGAACTCGGGGTAGACGCAGAGCCGTTCGCGCAACTCGAAGCCGGCGGCGGCGGAACGGGCGGCCAACTCCTCGATCTGCGGCCAGGGCCGTTCCGGGTTGACGTGGTCGATGGTGAGCGGGGAGACCCCGCCCCAGTCGTCGATGCCGGCGGCGATCAGCCGCTCGTAGGCGGAGTCGACCAGGTTCGGCGGGGCCTGGATGCAGGCGGCGGGACCCATGATCAGTCGGGCGACGGCGACGGTGGCGACCAGGTCGTCGATCTCGGCGTCGGGCGCCGCGCGCATCGCGGTGTCCGGCTTGGCCCGGAAGTTCTGGATGATCAGCTCTTGGATCGCGTGGTAGGTCCGCGCGGTCCGGCGCAGCGCGAAGAGGGACTCGGCGCGTTCCTCCAGGGTCTCCCCGATGCCGAGCAGCAGCCCCGAGGTGAAGGGGACGGAGGAGCGGCCGGCGTCCTCCAGCACCCGCAGCCGCACCGCCGGCTCCTTGTCGGGGGACCCGTGGTGCGGGCCGCCGGGCTCCGACCAGAGCCGGGTCGCGGTCGTCTCCAGCATCATGCCCATGGACGGCGCGACGGGCTTGAGGCGCTGGAAGTCGGTCCAGGACAGCACCCCGGGGTTGAGGTGGGGCAGCAGCCCGGTCTCCTCCAGGATGCGGATCGCCATGGCCCGCACGTACGCGATGGTGTCGTCGTACCCGTGCGCGTCGAGCCACTCCCGGGCCTCGGGCCAGCGGTCCTCGGGCTTGTCGCCCAGGGTGATCAGCGCCTCCTTGCAGCCCAGTGCGGCACCGCGCCGAGCGACGTCGAGGACCTCGTCCGGCGACATGAACATCCCGTGCCCGTCCCGGCGCAGCTTGCCGGGGACGGTGACGAAGGTGCAGTAGTGGCACTTGTCCCGGCAGAGCCGGGTGAGCGGTATGAACACGCTCTTCGAGTACGTGATGACCCCGGGCCGTCCGGCCGCCTCCAGCCCGGCGTCCCGGACCCGTCCGGCGGACGCCACCAGGTCCGCCAGGTCCTCTCCGCGCGCCCGCAGCAGCACGGCGGCCTCCGCGACGTCGAGCGCGACCCCGTCCCTGGCCCGCTTCAGCGCGCGGCGCATGGCGTTCTCGGTGGGGCGTCCTGCCTGGTGATCCGTCATGGACCGAGCATACGAGCGGCGCTCCGGGCGGTGGTCCGGGTCCTCCGGGGGAGGGTCGTCGGCGCCGCCGCGGAGAGGCCGCGGAGCCGTCACGGCAGGTACCGCGCGTAGGCGTCCAGCACCCCGAGCACCTCCGCCTCCCCGCCCGGCGGCAGCTGGAGCACGACCTCCTCGCACCCCAGTTCCTCGTAGTGGGCGAGCTTGCCGGGGCTCGGGAGGACCGCGTACGGGACGACCACGAGGCCGTCCGGGGCGCGGCCGGCCTTCTCCCAGGCCTCCCGCAGGACCGGGAGGGACTCCGTCAGCCCCCGGCCGCCGATCGGCATCCAGCCGTCGGCCTGCGCGGCGATCTGTCCGAAGAGCTTCGGGCCCGCCGCGCCGCCCAGCAGGACCCGCGGGGAGCCGCCGGCCGGTTTGGGCCAGGCCTCCGAGGCGCGCACGGACACCCCGGACTCCCCCGCGTACGCCGTCGGCTCCGGCGCCCACAGGGCCCGCATCAGGTCCAGCCGGTCGCGGCCGAGCTCCCGGCGGGTGGACCAGTCGACGCCGTGGTCGGCGGCCTCCTCCCGGTTCCAGCCGAAGCCGATGCCCAGGGTGAAGCGGCTGCCGGAGAGGTGGTCGAGGGTGGCGACCTGCTTGGCGAGCACGATCGGGTCGTGCTGGGCGATCAGGGTGATGCCGGTGCCGAGGCCCAACCGCTCGGTGACGGCCGCAGCCTGCCCCAGGGCCACGAAGGGATCGAGGGTCCTGCCGTACTCGCGGGGCAGCTCCCCGCCCGCCGGATAGGGCGTCTCGCGGCTCACCGGGACGTGGGTGTGCTCGGGGAGGTAGAGCCCGGCGAAGCCGCGCTGCTCCAGTTCGCGGGCGAGCCGCACCGGGCTGATGGTCTCGTCGGTCAGGAAGATCGTGGTCGAGATCCGCATGACCGCACGGTAGGGCGTGTGGTGCGGATTTCCGAGGGGTGCGACGGGACCGGTGCCGCGGTCGTGTCGCCCGAAGAGATTTCTCCGGTCGTGTCACATCCGCGGCGCGGGGTCCGTCAGTGCAGTGGAAGCAACCGACGAAGGACCACCGAAACCGAGGAGCGCCCTCCATGACGCACCAGCCCGAGGCCCGCATGACCAACCCCGCCTACGTCCTGACCGACGCCGGCCCGGCGATCCAGAACCTGCTCAAGGCCACCCGTCAGGGCGGGGTCGACGAGTCGATCCTGGAGCTGGTGCACCTGCGCGCCAGCCAGATCAACGGATGCGGCTTCTGCGTCGACTACGGCGTCAAGAGCGCCCGGAAGAACGGCGTCGACGACGAGAAGCTGTTCATGGTCGCCGCCTGGCGGGAGACCCCGTACTTCTCCGACGAGGAGCGCGCGGCCCTCGCCCTCGCCGAGTCGGCGACCCGGCTCGCCGACGTCTCGGACGCGGTGCCGGACGAGGTGTGGGACGCGGCGGCCGACCACTTCGACGAGAAGCAGCTCGCCGCGATCGTCCTGATGGTCGGCCTCACCAACCTGTTCAACCGGCTCAACGTCGCCGTCCGGCAGCCCGCCGGCGCGGGCTGGTGAAGGGGTGGGTCGCTGCGGCCCGGCGTAACCGGATCCGGGCCGTCCGCGTTGGAGCGGGCATGAAGAGGATCCTCACCGCAGCCGCCCTGACCGTTCTCGCCGCCGCGGGCGCCGCGGGCGCCACCGCCGGGACCGCGGCCGCCGACACCGGCGGCATGAACCTCCCCTCGGTCGTGCCGCTCAGCGGCGTCCTGACGCCCAAGGCGAAGCCGGCCGGCACGCCCGACCTGCCGCCCGCCAACGCGGCCGTGGAGCGCCTGCTCCCCGGGCACCACTGAGCCGTACGCACCACGTACGAAGGCGGCGAGTCCCCCCACGGGCCCGCCGCCTTCGCGTTCTGGGAACGCCCCGGAGGGGCGTCAGTCGGCGACCACCAGCGAGGGGGTCTCCTTGGTCAGGACATCGCCGCGGAAGAAGGCCGGGCTCCTGCGCTGCATGACGAGCATGACCAGCACGCCGAGGAGCAGCAGTCCGACGCCGATCACGAAGACCGAGCCGACGCCGAGGACGGCCGAGCCGGAGCCGTAGGCCGGGTCCCACATGTCGTACATGGTCTTGCCGAAGACGGCGGTGAGCATGAGGCCGCCGAGCAGCGGCATGAGGCCCTTGAAGGCGAAGTCACGGCCGGAGCGGAAGAGCTCCCGGCGGAAGTACCAGACGCAGGCGAAGGCCGTCAGGGCGTAGTAGAAGCAGATCATCAGGCCGAGGGCGTAGATGGTGTCGACCAGGACGTGCTCGCTGACCAGGGTCATCACGGTGTAGAAGGCGCCGGTGGCGATGCCGGCGACGACCGTGGCCTTGCCCGGGGTCTTGAAGACCGGGTGGACCTTGGTGAAGGACGACGGCAGGGCCTCGTACGTGGACATCGCGAGCACCGTGCGGGCGACCGGGATGAACGTGGTCTGGAGGCTCGCGGCCGCCGAGGCGAGGACCGCGACGAAGAGCAGGATGCCGAGCGCGGGGCCCATGACGGGTCCGGCGAGGGCGGCGAAGACGTTGTCGGAGGTCTCCGGGTTGGCGAGGCCGAGGCCCTGGTCGCCGGAGCCGACGGCCATCTGGGCGGCGACGCCGGTGGCCAGGTAGGAGCCGACGAGGACCAGCATCGCGATGAGGGCGGCACGGCCGGGCGTCTTGGTGCTGCCGGTGGTCTCCTCGTTGGTCGCCATGCAGGCGTCCCAGCCCCAGTACATGAAGATCGAGAGCGAGAGTCCGGCCGTGAAGGCGGCGAAGGACTGCACCGCGAAGGGGTTCATCCAGGACCAGGAGAAGTCGACCGAGGTCTCGAAGGAGCCGGCCTTCGACAGCGCCATCGCCACGAAGAGGCCGAGGACGACGAGCTGGAGGCCGACGAGGGCGTACTGCAGGCCCTTGGTGGCGGTCATGCCGCGGTAGCTGATCACGGTGGCGACGGCGATGAGCGCGAGGCAGGTCAGGATGTGGACGGCCTTGTTGTCGTCCAGGGCTGCGATGGAGTCGCTGCCGCTGATCTCGCCCGCGAGGAGCCAGAAGTAGGAGGTCGCGACGCCGGCCAGGTTGGAGAGCACGATGATCGTCGCGATGACGAGGCCCCAGCCGCACATCCAGCCGATCTTCGGGCCGAAGGCCTTCACGGTCCAGGTGAAGGAGGTGCCGCAGTCGGGCATGGCCTTGTTGAGCTCGCGGTACGCGAAGGCGACGAGGAGCATCGGCAGGAAGCCGGCGAGGAAGACGGCGGGCATCTGCAGGCCGACCTCGCCGGCGGTGGAGCCGAGCGTCGAGGTCAGGCAGTAGACGGGGGCGACGGTCGAGACGCCGATGACGGCACTGCCGAGGAGGCCCACGGAGTTGCCGCCGAGGCCCTTGGTGCGCACACCGGAGGTGCCGCCCGGAGCGTCGACGCCCCTTACCGTGTCTCCGGCCTGGGGCCGTACGTCCACCTGAGTCATGAAGAGGACGTTAAGTGCTGCGGTTTCCATATCCGGAAGATCAGAGTCCGCTCACTTGAACGATCTTCACCTTGCATTACGCGGGTCAGGTCGGATGTTCACCATTGATTGAAAGATCGACCATCACTCCAGGCCGACCAACCGGTAGGTCCGGTGAGAGGTGTCCGATATGCGGGAACCGCAGCCGCGCCCCAAATGTCCGTTTCGAAATTTTCCCGTGGGATTTTTCGAGCCGTCGTCAGGAGCCCCGGACGGGCCCGCCCGCAGAAGGCGCACGGCACTCGCCCGGGCTCCCGCCGGAGGGCTCACCCCGGCCAGACCACCGCCTGCAGCTCGCTGTAGGCGTGCAGGGCGTACGAGCCCACGTCCCGCCCGACACCGCTCTTCTTGAAGCCGCCGAACGGCGCCTCCATGTTCCGCCCGATCGTGTTCACGCCCACCCCGCCGGCCCGCAACCGGGCCGCGACGCGGAAAGCGCGGGCCACGTCCCCGGACCACACGTAGTCGATCAGCCCGTAGTCGCTGTCGTTGGCGAGCGCGATGCCCTCTTCCTCCTCGTCGAAGGGCACGACCACGACGACCGGGCCGAAGATCTCCTCCCGCACCACCCGCATCTCGTTGGTGCAGTCGGCGAGCAGGGTCGGGGCGACGTAGAAGCCCTTCGCGAAGTCCGGGCGCCCGCCGCCCGCGACGACCCGGGCCCCCTCCTTCCGCCCCAGCTCCACGTACGCCTCCACCCGGTCGCGGTGGGCCGCCGAGATCACCGGGCCGACCACCGTGCCCCGCTCCGCCGGATGCCCCACCTTCATGAAGGACAGGTAGCCGGCCAGCTTCTCCAGCAGCCGCTCGTAGATCCCGCGCTGCGCGAGCACCCGGGTCGGGGCGGTGCAGATCTGGCCGCTGTAGAAGGCGAAGGTCGTCCCGATGCCGCCCACCGCCGCGTCCAGGTCGGCGTCGTCGAAGACGAGGGCGGCGCCCTTCCCGCCCAGCTCCATCAGCTGCCGCTTCAACGACCGGCCGCAGACCTCGCCGATCGCCTGCCCGACCGCCGTGGAGCCGGTGAAGGAGACCATGTCGACGTCCGGGGAGTCGACGGCCGCCTCCCCGACCTCCCGGGCGGAGCCGGTGACGACGTTCACCACGCCCGCCGGAACCCCGGCCTCCGCCAGGGCCCGGGTCATCGCGTACACGGAGAGCGGGTCCTGCGGGGCCGGCTTCACCAGGACCGTGTTGCCCATCGCGAGCGCCGGGGCGATCTTGCCCGCCGGATTGGCCCAGGGGTTGTTGTAGGAGGTGATGCAGGTGACGACACCGACCGGGCGCCGCACCGCCACCGCACCGAACACCCCGGCCTTCCCCATCGGCCCGGCTTCGTTGATCTGCGGGGGCAGCGCCCGCTCGACCGGCTCCAGGGCGCCCCGCGCGTACCGCCGGAAGCGGGCGGCGCCGACCGCGACCTGCATCCCGCGGGCGGTGCCGGTCGTCGCACCGGTCTCGGACCGCGCCAGCAGCACGTGGGCCTCGGCGTCCCGGGCCATCAGGTCGGCGGCCCGGTCCAGGATCGCGGCCCGCTCCGCCGGCGTGGTGCGGGACCAGCTCGCGAAGGCCTCGCGGGCGACGGCGGCCGCCTGGTGCACCTGGGCCCGGGAGGCCTCCGGGGCCAGGCCGACGACCTCCTCCGACGCCGGGTCGATCACCTCGTAGTGGCCTCCGTCCGGCTCGACCCACGCGCCGCCGATGAAGAGCTTCTCGGTCCTCACCGGGTGCTCACCGTCCTGGTGTCGCGGCCGGAGCGCAGCACCCGGCCCGGTACGGCGCCGGTCACCCGGTCGTCGCGCACCGTCTCCACCCCGTTGACCCGCACCGAGACGATCCCGACGGCGCGCGAGTCGAGCCGGGGGCTGTTCCCCGGCAGGTCGTGGACGAGGGTCGCCGGACCGGCGTCGATCCGCTCCGGGTCGAAGAGGACCAGGTCGGCGTGGAAGCCCTCGGCGATCCGGCCGCGCCCGCGGAGCCCGAAGAGCCGGGCCGGGTCGTCGCTCAGCATCCGCACCGCGCGTTCCAAGGGGACGAGCTTCCGGCCGCGCAGACAGTCCCCGAGGAAACGGGTCGTGTAGGGGGCCCCGCACATCCGGTCCAGGTGGGCGCCCGCGTCCGAGCCGCCGAGCAGGACGTCCTCGTGCTCCCAGGTCTCCCGGCGCAGCGCCCAGGAGGCCGGATCGTTGTCGGTGGGCATCGGCCACAGGACGGTCCGCAGGTCGTCGTTGGCGCAGATCTCGACGAGGGCCTGGAAGGGGTCCTGGCCGCGCTCGGCGGCGATGTCGCGGACGACCCGGCCGGTGAGCCCCTCGTTCTCCCTGCTGTACGTGTCGCCGATGACGTACCGGCCGAAGTGCGCGAGCCGCCGGAAGACCCCGGCCTCCTTGGAGTCGGCGCGGCGCAGCATCTCGGCCCGCACGGCCGGGTCGCGCAGCTTCCGGATCCGCTCGGGCACGGGCAGGGCCAGGACCTCCCCCCAGCCGGGGATGAGGTTGAGCGCGCAGAAGGTGCCGAGGGACATGTTCATGGGGGTGAGGATCGGCATGGTGAGGGCGACGATCCGGCCGCCGGACTTGCGGGCCCGTTCGGAGGCGGTGAGCTGGCGCGGGACGCGCTCGGGGACGGCCGCGTCGATGGTGAGGACGTTCCAGTTCAGGGGGCGCCCGGCGGCGGCGGTCATCTCGACGAAGAGCTCGATCTCCTCGTCGGAGAACTGGTCGAGGCAGCCCGCGAGGATGGCCTCCAGTTGGGTGCCCTCGTGCTCGCCGACGGCCTTCGACAGTGCGATCAGTTCGGCGGGGGTGGCGTGCCGGGAGGCGACGGGGGCCCCGTCGCCGTCGGAGTGGGTGGCGGACTGGGTGGTGGAGAGGCCCCAGGCCCCCGCCTCCATGGCCTCCTTGAGCAGGGCGACCATCCGTGCCAGTTGCTCGGGGGTGGGCCGTCCGCCGATGGCGTCCGGGCCCATCACGTACCGGCGGAGCGCGCAGTGGCCGACCATGAAGCCGGCGTTGACGGCGATCCGCCCGTCGAGGGCGTCGAGGTACTCGGCGAAGGAGGACCAGCTCCAGTCGACGCCCTCTTCGAGGGCCTGGAGGGCCATGCCCTCGACCTTCGCCATCATCCGACGGGTGTAGTCGGCGTCCTCGGGCCGGTCGGGGTGGAGGGGGGCGAGGGTGAAGCCGCAGTTGCCGCCGGCGACGGTGGTGACGCCGTGGTTCATGGACGGGGTGGCGTACGGGTCCCAGAACAGTTGGGCGTCGTAGTGGGTGTGCGGGTCGACGAAGCCGGGGGCGAGGACGAGGCCGGTGGCGTCCTCGGTGGTGCGGGCCTCCTCGCCGGCGGTGGCGAGGACGATCCGCCCCTCGCGCATCCCCACGTCGGCGGTGCGGGCGGGGGCGCCGGTGCCGTCCACGACGGTGGCGCCCTTGATCAGGTGGTCGAGCATGACGGTCCTCTCTGCGCGGGGACGCGGGTGTGCCCCGGACCGGGGCCGCCGCGGAACGGCCGCCGGCCGGGGCCGGTACGGGGCGGTGATCCGGGAAGACGCCGCCCCGCGTCTGTGTCGGTGCCCCCGCCGGTGGCGGGCCCTTCCGTCCCGGGCTTCCGTCCGTCCCGGGCTTCCGTCGGCCCCGGGCACGGCTTCGGCTTCCGCCCGTCCCGGGCGGGGGCGTCCCGTCAGGAGCCTGCGGACCGGCGCATGCGGGTGGTGCGGTGGACCGGGTCCGTGTCGATCTCCGGGATCACGTGCTCGCCGATCAACTTGATCGAGTTCATCGTGTCCTCGTAGGAGATGCCGATGGGCAGCCCGAAGGAGAGCTGGTCCGCGCCGGCCCGCTCCCACCGCTTGCACTGGGCGAGGACCTCGGAGGGGTCGCCGCAGATCATCAGCTCCTCCTGGATGAGCAGTTCGATGATCTCGGCGGAGTACTCCGGCAGCAGTTCGGGCCATTCGGGGATGCCCTCGGGCCGCGGGAAGGTGTCGTGGTAGCGGAAGAGGAGCGACTGCAGGTAGTTGAGCCCGCCTCCCACGGCGATCTCGACCGCCTTCTCGTGGGTCTCCGCGCAGATGGCCGTCGAGGTGACCATGACGTTGTCGTTGACGAAGTCGCCGACCGGCCTGGCCTCCTTGATCGCGTTCTTGTAGGACTCGACGACCCACTCCATGTCGGAGACCTTCTGGACGCTGAAGCCGAGGACGCCGAGGCCCATCCGGCCGGCCATGGCGTACGAGCCGGGTGAACCGGCCGCGTACCACATGGCGGGGTGGGACCCGCCGTACGGCTTGGGGAGGACCTTGCGGGGCGGCAGCGACCAGTGCTTGCCCTGGAAGCCGACGTACTCGTCCTGGAGCCACATCTTGGGGAACTCGGCGATGGTCTCTTCCCAGATCTCCTTGGTGTGGTTCATGTCGGTGATGCCCGGCATGAACCCGAGGATCTCGTGGGAGCCCGCGCCGCGCCCGGAGCCGAACTCGAAGCGCCCGCCGGAGAGGTGGTCGAGCATGGCGACCTTCTCGGCGACCTTCACCGGGTGGTTGACGGGGGCGAGGGGGTTGAAGATGCCGGAGCCGAGGTGGATCCGCTCGGTGGCGTGGGCGAGGTAGCCGAGGTAGACGTCGTTCGCGGAGAGGTGCGAGTACTCCTCCAGGAAGTGGTGCTCGGAGGCCCAGGCGTACTTGAACCCGGACGCGTCCGCCTGGATGACGTACTCGGTCTCCTCCATGAGGGCCTTGTGCTCGGCTTCGGGATCGGTCTCGGCGCGCTTGCCGACGTATCCCTGTACGAAGATCCCGAATTCCAAGGGGGTTCACCGTCCTCATTGTTTCTGACGAACCGTCAGATCTTTGATGTGCCCGACTTTCGCACCGCACGGGGGGTGCGTCAATACCTGACGAGGCGTCAGAGACTTCCCTCAGGAGGGGCTCACGCCGGCCAGCCAGCCGCCGTCGATCACGAACGGCTGCCCCGTGATGTACGCCGAGTCCCCGGCGGTCAGGAAGAGCACCAGGGCCGCCACCTCCTCCGGCCGCCCGGCCCGACCGAGCGGGACCGACCTCCGGTACAGCTCGGCCGTGGCCGCCGGGTCCACGCCCTCCGGGTTGCTCATCGCGGTGTCGATCGCCCCGGGGCAGACCGCGTTCACCCGGATGTTGCGCGCGGCCAGCTCCAGGGCCGCGACCCGGGTGAGGCCGAGGACCGCGTGCTTGCTCGCCGCATAGGCGCCGACGCCCGCCATGCCCGTGACGCCGGTGCACGAGGCGGTGTTGACGATCGTCCCGCCGCCGGCCTCCGCGATCTTGGGGGCGATCGCGCGGATGCCCAGGAAGCAGCCGGTCTGGTTGACCGAGACGACCGCCAGGAACTCGTCCAGCGGCGTCGCGAGCAGTGCATTGAAGCGGAGGACGCCCGCATTGTTGACCAGCCCGTCGACCTTCCCGAACCGCTCCGTGACCGCGACCCCGGCCGCCGCCCAGTCGTCCTCGCTCGTCACGTCCAGGTGGACGTACGCGGCCCGGTCCTCCCCCAGCTCCTTCGCGAGCGCCTCCCCGGGGCCGTCCAGCACGTCCCCGAGGAGCACCTTCGCCCCCTCGGCGACGAACAGCCTGGCCTCCTGCTCCCCCTGCCCGCGCGCCGCGCCGGTGATCAGGACGACCCGCCCGTCGAGCTTTCCCATGCCTGCCACGTCCCTCAGTTCAGATGGGGGGCGACCTCCGCGCCGAAGGCCGCCATCTGGTCGACGAGCTCGTCCCGGCTCCGGGACCGGAAGCGGACCTGGATCTGGTGCACGCCCATCTCCCCGTAGGCCCGCAGGGAGGCGGCGAGCTCCTCCGGGCGGCCGCTCAGGGTGCGCCGGCCGACCTCCCAACCGGGTGCGCCGACGTAGAGCGGCTCGGTGATCGCACCGACCGCGACCGGCTCCGTGATCCCCGCCCCGGCCCGGAGCCGGAGCAGCCGCTGGATCAGCGGGGCGAGCTCCTCCCGCGGATCGCCCTGCGGCAGCCAGCCGTCCCCCTTGAGCGCGGCCCGGCGCAGGGCGGCCGGCGAGGAACCGCCCACCCAGAGCGGCACCCGCTCCTGTGCGGGCCGGGGCAGTTGACCGAGGTCCTTGAAGGAGAAGCGCTCCCCGGCGTGCTCCGGGTACTCCTCGGGCCCCAGGGCCGCCCGCAGCGCGTCGACCGTCTCGTCGAGCACGGCACCGCGGCGCGCGAAGTCCACGCCGAGCGCCTCGAACTCCTCCTGGACGTGCCCGGCGCCGACCCCGAGGACGAGGCGCCCCCCGGAGAGGTGGTCGAGCGTCGCGTACGCCTTGGCCGTGACGAGCGGGTGCCGCAGGCCGACGACGGCGACGTGCGCGAGGAGCCGGACCCGCTCGGTGGCGGCGGCCAGGAAGGAGAGGGTGGCCACCGGGTCGTACCAGACGGTGGACATCGGGCCGGCGAGCCGGCGCGGGATGGCGACGTGGTCGCAGCTGGCCAGGTAGTCGAAGCCGTGGGCCTCGGCGGCCCGGGCCACGGCGAGCAGATCGGCCGGGCCCGCGGTCGCCTCCCAGGCCTCGGCGTAGAGGGTGCTCTGCGACTGGATCGGCAGCTGCATCCCGTAGACCACCATGAAGACCCCCAGATCTGACGAACCATCATATGAGCGAGCCCGGCCATGCTCGTACCTGACGCACCATCAGGCAAGGGGCTGGCGGGCGCGGACCACCGGGGCCACCGGGGCCACCGGGAAGGAATCCGTCCGCGACACCGCCCGCAGCACCGCTCCGACGCCCCCCGACACCACTCACGGCACGGCTCACGGCACCCAGAGGCCCTCCGGGGTCAGCCCGAGCAGGTCGATCGCGTTCCCGCGCACGATCCGCTCCACGACGTCCGGCGCCAGGTGGCCCATCTGGGCCTCGCCGACCTCCTTCGACCGGGGCCAGGTGGAGTCCGAGTGCGGGTAGTCCGTCTCGTACAGGACGTTCGCCGTGCCGATCGCATCGAGGTTGCGGAGTCCGAAGGCGTCGTCGAAGAAGCAGCCGAAGACGTGCTCCGCGAAGAGCTCGGACGGCGGACGGGTGACCTTGTCGGCGACCCCGCCCCAGGCCCGGTTCTCCTCCCAGACGACGTCGGCGCGCTCCAGGACGTACGGGATCCACCCGATCTGCCCCTCGGCGTACATGATCCGCACGTTCGGGAAGCGCTCGAAGGTGCCGCTCATCAACCAGTCGACCATCGAGAAGCAGCAGTTGGCGAAGGTGATCGTGGAGCCGACGGCCGGCGGGGCGTCGGCCGAGGTGGACGGCATCCGACTGGACGAGCCGATGTGCATGGCGATGACCGTGCCGGTCTCGTCGCAGGCCCGGAAGAAGGGGTCCCAGTGGTCCGTGTGGACCGAGGGGAGCCCGAGGTGCGGCGGGATCTCGGAGAAGGCGACCGCCCGGACCCCCCGCGCGGCGTTCCGGCGGACCTCCGCCGCGGCCAGCCGTGGGTCCCAGAGCGGGATGAGCGCGAGCGGGATCAGCCGGCCCCGCGCCTCGGGCCCGCACCACTCCTCGACCATCCAGTCGTTGTAGGCCCGGACGCAGAGGAGCCCGAGCTCCCGGTCGGACGCCTCGGTGAAGGTCTGTCCGCAGAAGCGGGGGAAGGTCGGGAAGCAGAGCGCGGACTGGACGTGGTTGACGTCCATGTCGGCGAGCCGCTCGGGGACGGAATGGGAGCCGGGCCGCATCTGCTCGTAGGTGATGACTTCGAGGCGTATCTCGTCCCGGTCGTAGCCGACGGCGGTGTCGAGCCGGGTGAGGGGTCGGTGCAGGTCCTCGTACACCCACCAGTCGCCGATCGGTCCGTCGTCCCCCTCGGCGCCCATCACCGGGGCGAACTTCCCGCCGAGGAAGGTCATTTCCTTCAGCGGGGCGCGGACGACCCGGGGGCCGGTGTCGCGGTACCGGGACGGGAGCCGGTCCTGCCAGACGTGCGGGGGCTCCACGGTGTGGTCGTCCACCGAGATGATCTTCGGGAAGGTCTCCATGGCCTTCACGGTAGCGTTGATCTGACACTCCGTCAGCTATTGCGGGGCAGAACGCCCCCGCCCCCTTCGACCCGATGCTGACGGACCGCCTCCGGACAAGGCAGACTGTGCTGGGCGAAACCAGCGGTAGGGGCAGGGGGAGCTATGGACCGTGAGAACGGGCCGCGAGTTCCGGCGCGGTTCCCGGGCGAGAGCGACGCCACGGCCGAACCGGGCGTACCCGCACAGCGGACGCGCCGGACGACGGACACCACCGGCGGACGACGGGGCGCCGGTGCGGACGGCGCCGTGGACACCGCCCGCACCGCGCCGCCACCGGCCGGCGCCGGGCTCCGCTTCGGCGTGCTCGGCCCCGTCCGCGCCTGGCGCGACGACGAACCCGTGCCCACCGGCTCGCCCCAGCAGCGCGCCCTGCTCGCCGCCCTGCTGCTGCGCGGCGGACGCACCGCCACCGCAGCCGAACTGATCGACGCGCTCTGGGGCGAAGAGCCGCCCTCGCAGGCCCTCGCCGCGGTCCGCACCTACGCCTCCCGACTCCGCAAGGCCCTGGGCCCCCAGGTCCTCGTCAGCGAGTCCGGCGGCTACGCGCTGCGCACCACCGCACTCGACGTCACCACGGCCCAGGAGCTCGCCGCGGAAGCGGAGAAGCTCCGCGCGGGCGGCGACCGCACGGCCGCCCGCGCACGGCTCGCCGAAGCCCTGGACCTGTGGGACGGCGAGGTCCTGGCCTCCGTGCCCGGCCCCCATGCCGAAACCCAGCGGACCCGACTGGAGGAATGGCGGCTCACCCTGCTCGAAAGCCGTCTGGACATCGACCTGGAGGTCGGCGCGCACGCCGAGGCCGTCTCCGAACTGACCTCGCTCACCGCCGCGCACCCCCTGCGGGAACGCCTGCGCGAGCTGCTGATGCTCGCCCTCTACCGCGGTGGGCGACAGGCCGAAGCCCTCGCCGTGTACGCCGACACCCGCCGGCTCCTCGCCGACGAACTGGGCGTCGACCCCACCCCCGAACTGTCCCGGCTCCAACAGCGCATCCTCCGCGCCGACAGCGAGCTCGCCCGCCCGGTGGAGGAACCGGCCCCGGCCGCCGCCCCCGTCGCGCGCCCCGCGCAACTCCCCGCGACCGTGCCGGACTTCACCGGTCGTACCTCTTTCGTCCGGGAACTGGGCGCACTCCTGTCGAGCGCCGAGGGCTCCGTCATGGCGGTTTCGGCCCTCGCGGGCATCGGCGGCGTCGGCAAGACCACGCTCGCGGTGCACGTCGCCCACGAGGCCCGCCCGCACTTCCCGGACGGCCAGCTGTACGTGGACCTCCAGGGCGCCGGCTCCCGCGCCGCCGCGCCCGAGACCGTCCTCGGCTCCTTCCTCCGCGCCCTCGGCGTCCCCGACACGGCCGTCCCCGACTCCCTCGACGACCGGGCCGCGCTCTACCGTTCGACCCTCGACGGCCGCCGCGTCCTGGTCCTCCTGGACAACGCCCGGGACGCCGCCCAGATCCGCCCCCTGCTCCCCGGCACGGCGGGCTGCGCGGCCCTGGTCACCAGCCGCATCCGCATGGTCGACCTGGCCGGCGCGCACCTGGTGGACCTGGACGTGATGTCCCCGGAGGAGGCGCTCCAGCTGTTCACCCGGATCGTGGGCGAGGAGCGCGTCCAATCGGAGCGGGAAGCCGCCCTCGACGTGGTCGCGGCCTGCGGCTTCCTCCCCCTGGCCATCCGCATCGCCGCGTCCCGCCTCGCCGCCCGCCGCACCTGGACGGTCTCGGTCCTCGCCGCGAAGCTGGCGGACGAGCGGCGCCGCCTCGACGAGCTCCAGGCCGGCGACCTCGCCGTCAAGGCCACCTTCGAACTCGGCTACGGCCAACTGGAACCGGCCCAGGCCCGCGCCTTCCGGCTGCTCGGCCTCGCCGACGGCCCGGACGTCTCCCTCGCCGCCGCGGCGGCCGTGCTCGACCTGCCGCCCCGGGACACCGAGGACCTCCTGGAAGCCCTGGTCGACACCTCCCTCGTCGAGTCCGCCGCCCCCGGCCGCTACCGCTACCACGACCTCGTCCGCCTCTACGCGCGTGCGTGTGCCGACCGCGACGAACAGCCCCCGTCGGAGAAGGAGGCCGCGCTCTCCCGGCTCCTGGACTTCTACCTGTCGACGGCGGCCCGGGTGTACGCGATCGAACGCCCCGGCGACCGCCTGGTGGACCACCTGGAGGCCACGGCCTACGAGGGACTCGCCTTCACCGACCGCCACGAAGCCCAGGACTGGCTGTACGCCGAGGCGAACTGCCTGCTGGCCACGGTCCGCCAGTCGGCCTCCTCCCCGAACACCCTGCGCCGGGGCGTGGACCTGCTCTGGGCCTCGCTGGACCTGGCGGAGTCGGGCACCAACTCGAAGGAGTACGAGGCGGTCGCCACGGTCCTGCGGGAGGCGGCCGGCACGGCGGGCGACGTCCGCGCGGAGGGCCGCGCAGCGCTGACCCTGGCATACGTCCAGCACGTGTCGGGCCGCTTCGACGAGGCCGACGGCCACGCCCACGAGTCGATGGACCTCGCCTCCGCGACCGGCGACGACCTGCCGCTGTGCTGGGCGGCCAATGCCCTGGGCATCATGGCCCTCTACCAGGGGCGCAACGCCGACGGGGAACGCTTCCTCGCCCAGGCCACGGCCTCCTTCCGCGCCTGCGACGACGCCGCCGGCGAGGCCAGCGCGCTGTGCAACCTCTCCAGGATCCACCTGGCCATGGGCCAGACGGACATCGCCGTCGAACTGGCCCGGCGGGGAACCGACATGTACGACGCCATGGGGCACGCCCTCAAGGGCGCCAACGGCCGCTACGCCCTGGGACTCGCACTGACCCAGAGCGGCCGCCTGGCCGAGGCCACGGCGCGGCTGACCGAGGCGCTCGGAGTGTTCCGGGACAGCAGACAGCGCCTCTGGGAGGGCATGTCCCTCTTCAGGATCGCCGAGGTGGACATCGCCGCCCACCGGTACGCCCAGGCCGCGTCGAACGCGGAGACGGCGCTCGTCGTCCTCCGGGGAGTGGGCGGCGAGTGGCGCCGCGGACAGGTCCTGGTCGTACTGGGGCGCGCCCTCTCCGGCATCGGGCAGCACGGACGGGCCCGAGTCTGCTGGAAGGAGGCCCTCGGCATCTTCGCGGACCTGGGCTCGCCGGAGGAGTCCGAAGTGCGGACCCTGCTCCTGGAGACCGCCGCGGCCTGACCGGTGAGCTGCGCGTTCATCGTTCGTTTATGGCCGTGCGGCAGTCTTCTCTCATCGATCCGCCGCTTCGGGGGACAGACGGGTCGATGGTACGGCCGTCACACCGTCGCACTAGGGTGAACGGCTCCGAGTGGGCCCCCGGTCGTCCACGGGGGAACGATCGGACGGGCCCACTCGCCCCATCCGAAGTCATCACGGGAGTTGATCAACATGGCCGACCTGGACCCGACCGCGCCCGCAGCCAAGCCGACGAACACGCAGGCCGCGGGCGAGGAGATCGTCAGCAAGAACATGCACGCCACGGGCGCTCCGCTCACCGACTCGGTGGCCGAGAAGCTCGGCATCAACGGCAACATGCACGCCACCACCGAGCCGATCGACGGCAACGCCGACGCGGTCCCGAACGGCAACATGCACGCCACCACCGAGCCGGCCAACTAAGCCACTCCCGACGGGGAACGGCCGCGGCGGCGACTTCGGGGGAGCTGCCGGGGCCGACCGGAGGGGTCCGGTCGACGGGGGAGCACACGGGCTCGGGGGACGCCCGGCGGCGCCAAGGGGGATCGCCGGGAAGGGCCCGTGCGCAACGCGATCGGACCGCTGCACGACAGGAGGGGCCGGGCATCCGCCCGGCCCCTCCTGTCGTGCGGGCCGCGGGTGCGCGGCGCCGCACACACGGCCCGACGCGTCATCTGGAGTGCGGCCCGCAACCCGGTTCGGGCCCCGGGATTCCCGGCCCGCACCTCACGCCGGATCCACACCGAACTCGTACGCCACTTCCCAGCGCACATCGGGCACGATGACGTCCGCCGTCTCCACCGGGCGGCCCTCTTCGTCGTAGTACGTGCGCTCGATCAGCAGCACCAGGTCACCGAGGCTGATGCCGAGGAGGTTGGCCTGCTCCTGCGTGGCACGGGAGGGCCGCGGCACTTCGACGGCCGTCTCGATGCGCACGCCGATCGAACGCATTCGCTCCACGACGCCCGCGCCGGCCAACGGACCCATCTCCGGGAGCACCACCGGAGTGTCCCCGGTGATCTCCATCGGCTCCCAGGACTGCGAGAGTTGCACCGGCTGGCCGTCCGCCAGGAACTCGTACCGGGTGACGACACAGGGATCGCCGACGCCGATGGCCAAGCGCTCGGCGATGTGCGCGGGCGCCGGGGTCCGCGCCTCGCTGCGCGCCTCCCACGTCCCGGCCCGGCCCTGCTCCCTCATGTCGGCCCGGAAGGGCGATCCTCCCCGCCGTTCCCGGTGACGGGAGCGCACCATCCGGAGGCGCTCGCGCGGACTGCGCACGTACGTCCCCGAACCGGCCCGCCCTTCCAACAGTCCCTCGACGATCAGCCGGTCCATGGCGCGCTGCGTGACGTTGCGCCCGACGCCGTACTCCTCGGCGAGTTGGGCGCGGGAGGGCAGCCGTTCTCCTACGGGCCACTCACCGGAGACGATGCGCGCACGCAGGGCGTCAGCGATCTGCAGGTAGGGCGCCTCACGCGGCATGGTCGGCTCTCCGTTCAACCGGCTCGGGATTGACAAGCTACTGCATCAGGTGAAATCTACTGAAGTAGCATTTCCCTCCGTAGGCATCCCATCACAGGGGGTCCCGTGCGCCTACCCCTCGCACGCGCCGTGGCGATCGCGGCACGCCTGAAGGCCATCACCGGCCACGAGTCCCGACTTTTCGAAATCACGGGTCGCATTCGCGTCGTGACACCGATGCCGGAGGAACTCACGGCGCAGTCACGTGGCTTGCTCCTCCTCGCATTGGCCGACGCCGATCGCTTCGGCCACGAAGTCACCGCCGACGGCTCGTCGGTCTGGGTCGAGATCGGCATCACCCCCTTCGATTCGGCGGAGGCACTTCCCCAATGACCTCCCTCCTCGCCCGCCTCGCCAGCCGCGCCCGCGCCCTCCTCGTCCCCACCGGCCGACACCGGGGCCGCCCGCCCCGGCCGCAGCCCCCGGCGACACCGGCTCCCCCGCCCTTCCGGCCCGCGCCGACCGTGCGGAACTGGTACGTCCCCCTCGACGGGGCGGCAACCGTGCTCGTACGGCCCTATCTCGGGGCCCACGAGCGGGAACGGGCCGTACGGCTGCGGCGGCAGGTCGTGCTGCTGGCCGCCACCTACGGGATCGACCTCGACGACCGCGTCATCCACCCCCTGGAGGCGACCACATGAAGAACCCCCGTTTGCTGCCCTGGGCCGGGCCCGATGGCAAGCCCTGCTATCTGATCGGCGACGGCACCGGCCGGCTGGCCCGGCTCGCCGACCAGGCGGAGGCGGTCCAACTGGGGCTCGCCCGCCAGACCCTGGAGCGGGCCCGCACCCTGCTCGACGGGCCGCCGCCCGGGGCCGGGGAACTGCGGCTCCTCGCCGGACAGCTCGGCGACGCGCTGCGGGACGCCCTGCTGATCGCCGAATGCCGGGCACGTTCCGGAGCCCCTGATGATTGAGCGGCCGTCCGCGGACGCGGTTTCCCCTGCCATCGTCTTACCGGTAGAAGCCTGTGATCGGGGGATCCGAGTCCCCTCAGCCGGGGCTTCGCAGCGCCACGTGCCGTCACCGGCGAGGCCGGCCTTGTGCGCGCCCGTGCTCGTCACGGCCATGGGTGAGCGGTTGCGGCTCCGGAGGGGCACACGGTCAATCGATCACGTGGCGCCGAGGGCTCGCCGCCGGCAGCCCGCGAAACTCGATCATGAGCAGTGCCGAGTCGTCGTCGGGCGGCTTGCCGGTGAATGCGGCGACGTCTGCGCGGATCCGGTCGAGAACGTCTTCGGGCCGACCGTCCCTCAGCAGCGGCGTCACCCGCTCGCGCACGGGGTAGAAGCGCCCTTCGGCATCGCGGGCCTCACTGAGGCCGTCGGTGTAGAAGAAGAGCCTGTCCCCGACCTGCAGGGTGAGCCGGGTGACGCTGTCGCGAAGGTCGGTGGTTCCCGTCAGCACCGCGAGTCCGAACGGCGGCACTTGATCATCGGACTCGACGAAGACGACCTCGCCATCGCCCGTGAGGAGGAGGGGTGGGGGGTGACCGTGGTTGTACGCGAGCAGGCTGCCGTCCCGGCTGATCTGCGCGAGGATGCCGGTGACGAACCGCTGACCGTCCGTCTTGCGTTCCAGGGCCGTTTCGATGCGGCGACCCACGTCGGCCAACTCCCCGGCTTCGGGGGCGGCTCCTCTGAAGGCCGCGAGGACCACGGAGGCGCAGCGGACGGTTTCCAGCCCTTTGCCCTGGACGTCCGCGATGACCAGGCGTACGCCGTCGGGGCACGGCTCCGCGTCATAGAGGTCTCCTCCGACGCGGGTGGCGCGGCTCGCGGAGACGTAGGAGGCGCCGATGCGGACGGGCCCGATGGTCGCCGGGACGGGGACGAAGAGCACGTCCTCCAGGGTGCGGGCCACCTCTCGGACATCGACGAGACGGCGTTCGATTTTTTGGCGCGACCATGCCGCATAGGTGGAGGCCAGGGTGACGTAGCCGATGGCGGCCAGGGCGACCGTCATGCGCAGTTCGCCGAAGCGATCGGCCTTCCACGCGAAGAGGAGGCACAGAAGGGTGGCGACGGCCCCCATGATGACGACGTTCCGCACGGTTCCCCGCGCGGAGGCGATCGCGGGGCCGGCCGCGTAGACGGGGAGCAGGTTGTACTCCGAGCCGGTTGCCGTGTCCACGACGGCGATGCCCAACATGATGGCCAGCGGCAGCGTGCTCGGCGAATCCGCGATTGCCCTACCCCAGCGACTTCCCAATCCCGCACCTCCGACCTCGCCGCTCCGAGAAGCCCTCCCGACCTGGATCAGGATTGCACAAAACAGGCAAAAGGTTCTTCTGGGTGAAGGGCGCTTCCCGATGCACCGGCTGAGGTGCCGTACCGCCTTCCCGCAGGGACCATCGGCGAGAGGAACGGGTGCCGTCCCGTGGGGCGCGGCATCAGTCATCGCACCCCATCGTGCCCGCTCCCATGCCGGGCCCCCGGGATTCCCAGTCGTTCCAGTCGTCGCCCGACGTGCCTGACCTCCAGCAGTCGATGCCGGAGGGGCTGGGATGGGCGGCGACCGGACGCGGGGACGCGCCGCTGGAGGTGCTGCCGTTGCCTGCCGCGCACCCGGTGGCCAGCATCAGGGCCGCCAGCACGGTGGCGATTCGCCCGCTGCTGCCCATGATCATCGCCCTCTGCCCTGACCGACCCGGGTTCCGGTACGGGTGGGAGCCTGTGATCGAGCGATCGGTGCTCACGGGTCCGGGGGTGTGAGGTCCACGGGCGCGGGCGCCGGGGGCGCACTCCTTCCGGGCCCTCCTGCTTGAGCAGCGACGGCCTCGGACCGGACGGTGTGGTGGCCGAGCGCCCCGGCGACGGGCGAGGGCGGCAGCGAGCAACGCTCTGGCCCCGTACCCGACCGACCGGGCGACCGTGCACCTGGCCTCGGACGGGATCCTCGACCGGTGACCGGGCGAGCCGGGCGGCCCCCGATCCGCACGTTCGGCGGGCGGGACGAACCCGGGGACCGGCTTGCCGGTCCCCGCCACGAGGCGTACCGCCCCCTCGCGGAACTCCACCGTGAACGCTCGACGCTTCTCCGCCGTGGCCAACGACGCCCCCTGCCGGCACGGAGCCCACACCGGGAAGGGAGCCTCAGGCCCTGCTCCCGAAGAAGGCGACGAGGAATCCGATGAGGATCCACATGCCGCCCATCGCCCTCAACCGGGGCGGGTTCTTCTTCCGCAGCACGGTGACGACTCCGGCGCCGAGGCAGGCGAGGCCGAAGAGGAGGTAGAAGACCCCCATCACGGCCCCCATCAGGAGAAGACCAGGAAGACGAGGCCGAAGAGGGTGGCGAGGCCGCCCGCTACAACCGAGAAAATGCCGATGATGCGCAGCACGGAGGAGAAGTGCGGGTCGCCCATCAGGTTGATCGAGGAGGCCGCCATGCGGTCGGCGAAGCCTCGGTGGTTCTTCACGACCGCCAGTCCGAAAAGCAGCCAGCCAATGCCAAAAAGCAGGGGGAACACTCGCATGCTCATTCCTTTCGTCGTTCTCATTCTTTCGGAGGGGGTGGCCGGCCCCGGACAGGGGTCCGGGGCCGGCCACCCTGCGGCACTCAGCTACAGCCGAGGTCGAACGAGCATCCCCAGGTGTAGTTGATGCCCGTCTCCAAACCTGCCTCGCCGCCCACGCCGCCACCGGCCTGGAAAGCCCAGACGGGTTCCCCCTTGCTGTTGCGCACCCACGAGCCGTCCATGTTGAACGAACTCTCGTGGCTCACCACCGCTCCGCCAACGAAGTGACCGGAAGCTTCCTTGTCCCATCCCCAGCCCCTGAGCTGGTCGAGGGAGTCGGCGTTGCTGGTGAAGCCCGTGACGTCGGCGGAGACACCGCCGCCAAGTACGGAGACGGCGGGCGAAATGGTGACACCGAAGTCCCAGTCACCGTCGGCGTTCCTGCCCAGGAGGAAACACAGCTCCCCCGAGGCCATGAGGCCGAGGCCTGCGGAGACGCTACCGCAGGCGCCCACCGTGTTCGTCTCCGTCGTACCGATGCCGATGACCTCGAGGGTCTTTTCGAACCAGCCCTTCTCCGGCTCCGGCTCCGGCTCCGGTCCCGGGTCGGACGGGGTCTGCTGCAGCCAGCCGACCGGTGCGGGAGTCGACGGCACGGTGATGTTGCGGCGGCCGGGGATGCCACCGCTCGTGTGCTGGCCGGTCGGCTTCCCCTTGCTGTTGACCAACGAAGGACGACTGCCGCAGCGGCAGGCACGGGGCGGGCCCTCACCGCTCGACGGCTTCTTGGTCTCGGTGACGGGAATGCCGCCTCGGCAGGTGATGCCGTACTTGCTCGGGTTGTTGCACTCCGGCACCTTTTCTCCGGTCGGGTCGGAGAAGCTGGTGGGGTTGTTGTTCGCGTAGCCGTAGCCGTTGAACGACTGCGGTTGGTCGAGGCTGAGGAGCGGGTCGACGCTGATGAACTGGCCGATCCCAGGATCGTATGCGCGGGCTCCGATGTGGGTGAGGCCGGTGGTCTTGTCGTTGGTTTTGCCGAGGAAGCCCTTGTCGTCGGGCCAGGCGGTGCCGGTGGGGGTGCCGCGTTCGGTGCCGAAGGGGCTCGTGTGGCGCTTGCTGAACACCTGGGTGGCGTCCGCGGAGATGGCCAGGCTCTGGGTGCCGTGGTGGTCACCGGCGAGGTAGGTGAGCTTGTTGGCGCCGGTCTCGTTGGAACGGACGGCGACGGTGAGGCTGCCGGCGGCGTAGTGGCGCTGGGCCCAGGTGGTGCCGTTGGCCCTGAGGTGGAGCTCGGTGGCTCCGGTGTACAGGATCCGTTCGCCGCCCTGGGTGGCGCGGATCAGGAGGGTGCCGTCGGCGTCGTACAGGTAGTCGGTGTTCTTGCCGGACTCGGTGAGCTTGGTGAGCTTGCCCTCTGCGGACCAGGTGAGGTCCTGGGTGCCGGTGCTGCCGGGGCGCTTGGTGGTGTTGCCGGCGGTGTCGTAGGCGTAGCTGCGCGCCGGGGTGGTGCAGTTGGCGGTGGTGCTGGTGCCGCTGAGGGTGTGGGGCTGGTTGCCCTGGTAGCAGTAGGTGGTCGTGGTGTCGCCGCTGGCCTTGTGGACCTTCTCGGTGGCTCGCTGGCCGGCCTGGGTGTAGGTGTAGCTGGTCCAGTACGGGGCCGGGCCGGACAGGCTCGTGGCGCTGCGCGGGTCGGCGCAGTTGCGGGAGGTGGGGGTCCAGGCTTCGGTGAGGCGGCGGTGGCCGTCGTAGGCGAAGCACTGGGTCTCGGCCGACGAGCTGCCGCCGAGGGTGGTCGGGTCGGCGATCGAGGTGACGTTGCCGACCTGGTCGAAGGTGTAGTTGAGGTCCTGCAGCATGTACGGGTGGGTCTGGTCCGTGACGTGGCTGCGGGTCAGGCGTCCGGTGCCCTCCTCGAAGGTGTTCGTGACGTAGTTCTTCTTGTGTTCCTCGGTGTTGGCGGTGCCCATGGTCAGCTGCTGGGGCTGGCCGAGGGCGGAGTAGTCGGCGCCCAGGAGGTAGCCGGTGGTGCCGCCGATCGAGGTGAGGTTGCCCAGGGTGTCGTAGCCGTAGCTGATGACCTCGGACGGCAGGCCGCCCAGGGCCGGCTCCTTGCTGTTCTGCAGGGTGCCGTCGATGTTGTAGTAGTTCGAGTACGCCAGCGTGGACGGTGCGCCCGCCTGGACGAGCGGGTCGTTGGCGGGGAGTTGCAGGGTGCTCGCGACGGGCCGGTTGAGGCTGTCGTAGGAGGTGACGCTCTTGGTGTACGCCTGCCCGGTCTTGCCGCCGACGTAGCGGGTGGAGGAGGTGGCCAGGCCCTTGAGCAGGGTGTCGTAGGTGTGGGCGGTGAGCTGGTTGGCGTCGCTCTTGGTGCCGGACCAGGTGCCCACCGGTCGGCCGAGCTCGTCGTAGTCGGTCAGGACGGACTGGCCGCGGGAGTCGGTGGACTTGACGGCCCGGTCGAGCGCGTCGTAGACGGTGGTCGACTTGCCCTTGTCCGGGTCGTCCGCGCTGGTCTGACGGCCGAGCAGGTCGTAGCCGTAGGTCCACCGGGCGCCGCCGGGGCCGGTGATCGAGGTCTGCTGGTCGTCCAGTCCGTAGGTGAACTTCGTGGACGTGTACGAGGCGCCGAGACCGCCGCCGAAGCCGCTGTCCGCGGGGTCGGTGCCCGCGTACTCGCGGGTCTCGACCGTCCGGCCGCGGGCGTCGGTGATGGTCCGGGTCGCCGCGCCTCCCTGGAGGGCGGTGGTGGCGGTGGAGTCACCGGTGTAGCTGGTGGAGGTGGACCACTTCTTGGTGCCGTACACGTACAGCGTGCTGGTGGTCACCCGCCCGGCGCCGTCGAAGACGGTTTCGGTCTGGTTGGGGGCTTCTCCGTACTCGGCACGGTTGTAGGTGCCGTTCGGGGTCGTGGTGTTGTCGAAGATGTTGGCGTAGGACTCGTAGGCCAGGCCGCGGGAGTCGTAGCGGGTGTCGGTCAGCAGCCTGCCGCCCTGGGGGGTCGGCGACTGGGTCTGCAGCGGGCGCAGCAGGGAGTCGACGATCGCGTAGCTGGTGTTGTAGGTGGTGCCGTCCTTCTTCAGGGTCGCGGTCGACACCCAGGACTGCTTGGTGTTGCTGAGGTAGTAGGCGAACGTGCTGCTGGGGCCGTCACCGGCGGCCTTGCTCCGGTTGGGCAGCCACACGTCGGTGAGCCGGCCCAGCGCGTCGTAGACGAGCTCGGTCTTCTTCGTGTTCGCGTCGTAGAGGCGCCCGGGCTGCCCGCGCCGCGGGTCGAGGAAGCTGACCGACTTGTGGCCCTTGGGGTCGGTGGTGATGGTCTTGGTCAGCGGGCCGGCCGTTGCCGGGGTGTAGGCCGTGCTGGTGGTCTTGCCGTCGGCGTTGGTCGTGCTGAGCGGGCGGCCCAGCGCGTCGTAGGTGGTGGTGGCCGTCTTCTGCCAGGTCACCGCCCCTGCCGTGCCGTAGCCCTGCGCGCGGCCGGTCCAGGTCGCCAGGCCCTTGGTCGGCTTCATCGTCTCCGACCAGGTGGTGGCGCCGTCGTAGGCGGTCGCGGTGTCGGAGAGGACGTCGCCGCGGCTGCCGGTGTCGGCGGGCAGGTCGAGGTCGGCGTCGGCGACGGTGCACTTCTGGCCCACGGTGCGGCTGCGGGAGACCAGGTCGGTCAGCCCTGCGGCGTCGTTGCGGGCGTACCAGGTGCGGGTGCAGGTCTCGTCACCGGCGGTGGAGTAGTCGCCGGAGTCGTACTCGGTGACCGGCATGCCGTAGTCGTCGAAGCCGGTCTGGACGGCCCGGCGGCGCCAGGTGTCCGAGGCGGTCAGGTGGGTGTAGGTGGTGGTCAGATAGGTGCGGACGAAGCGGGCCACGTGGTCGGCGGAATCCGGCACGCCGGTCTGGCGCGCGGTCTCCTTGGACCACGGCTTGTACGCGGTGACCGAGATCGGCTGGTCGCCGTCGTAGGTGACCTGCTGCCGGAGCTGGCCGGAGTACTGGTCGCTGTCGGTGAGCGTGGAGAGGCCGAGCGAGGGCTGGGCCAGCGGGGCGACCTTCACCGACTTGGTGGTGCCGTCCTTCTTCTGGTCGCCGTCCATGCCCTGCAGGTAGAGGGAGACGGTCTTGGAACGGGTGGTCTGCAGGGCGCCGCTGTGCACCGTCACCTGACGGTAGCCGCGCCAGTCGGACCAGGTGCGCTCGTCCTTCGGGGTGAAGGGGGAGTCGCTGTGGTGCCAGGCCGCGCCGGAGTAGTCGTAGGCGTGCTCGACGGCCTCGTTCTGCCCGGCGGGGTCGGAGACGGTGACGGCCAGGACGCGGTACTTGTGGAACCAGTCCACCGACGCGTCCGACGAGCCGTTGATGTTCCAGTACTGCGGGTAGCAGCTGCGGGTGTTGGTGTCCTCGGCCGCGCCCAACACCTGGCTGCGCACGCACTCGGGCGAGGACAGGGTGACCGTGGTGATCGCCCCGGTCTCGGAGGTGACGGTCGAGATGCGCGGGCGGGTCAGCGGCAGGATGTCGTCGGTCGCGTCCACCCGGTTGGGCCGCATCTGGTACGTGAACGAGATCGGGTTCAGGCCGATGGCGGTGGTGCCCGCCTTGCCGGTCCGCTTGAGCGACTGCAGGGTCAGGACCTGGTCACTGGTGTCGCCGATGTCGCCGCCGTCCAGGTACTGCTGGGTGAGCGCCCAGGAGTCCACCGCGTCGTAGGCGCTGCTCGCGGCGTTCCAGGAGAAGGTGTTCACCGCGGTGAGCCGCTTGCGGGAGAAGAACGACGGCGAGGACGCCAGGCACTCGTCGTCCCCGCTGGCGCAGATCGCGTCGAAGGGGACGTCCGGCCAGTTGTCGGAGGTCTCCTTCGTCAGCGACGCGCAGTCCGACGCGGTGCAGCGCTCGGCGTACCCGAACGTCACCTTGGCGTCGGCGTCGTCGGTGAACAGCGCGCCCTTGCGCAGACCGTAGGTGATCTCCTTCAGGTAACCGCCGCGGACGTAGGAGGCGTTCGCCGTGGTGGCCTTGTTCTTCTTGTAGTGGTTCGTTTCCTTGGCGTACCAGTAGGTGGTCGCGTTGCCGTGGACGTCCTCGACGTAGTCGAGGTTCCAGCGCCAGGCCTGCGTCAGCGACCGGTCCGCGAAGGTGCTGCCCTTGGAGTAGCCGGGCTCACCGGAGTCGTCGCCGAAGACCGGCACGGTCCAGGTGGAGTTGGTGCGCTGGGTGGTGGCGCCGTCGAGCTTGTCCAGGCCGAAGACGTACTTCGTGCCGTCTCCGGTGGTGACGGTCCAGTACTCGCCGTCGTCGTCGCCGTTGGCGGCGCCGGTGGAGCGGACCACCTTGGAGGCGTCGTCGTTCGCCAGGCGCCAGGTGCCGGTGGCGGTGTCCTTCACCAGGCGCGAGGACCTGCCGTTGAGGACCAGGCTGGCGTTGTCGTACTTCCAGCACAGGTCGAAGACGTCCGTGTGGCCGTCGTCGTCACAGGAGCCGTAGCTGCGCTCGATGTACGAATCGGTCAGCGCGAAGCCCTCACCGACCGAGGTGCCCTGGTTGTTCGTCGTCGCCGTGCGGCCGTCGACGCTGCCCGAGTCGTACGACAGCGCCAGCGACGGCGCCGGGCCGGCCGCCGCGGGCGGCATCGCGAAACCGTACGACCACGTGAACGACCCCGAGCTGGCGCCCGCCTCCCAGGAGGAGGACTCCGCCAGCTCGGTCGCCGAGTAGTCACCCGTGCCCGACGGTGACTGGCCCCCGCCGCCCCCGGCCGCCGTGACCGCCAGCACCATCGCGCCGGAGGCTGCGGAAACCAACTGCGTCGAGACGCCGTCCGTGCTCTCGGGCAGCGAGACCTGGGCCGAAACGGACTGCTCGCGCACGTCGTTGGCCGACTTGAGCGGGGTCTGCTTGCGGCAGTCCGCCTTCTCGGGGGTCGTCAGCGCACAGGCGGGCAACTGCACCAGCTGCAGGCGCTGCGCCCAGCCGCCGCCCACCTTCGAGGCGAAACCGGAGTAGTCGACGGTGATGCCGGCCGCGCCCGCGGCGTCGGCTTCCGCGGTCAACAGGACACCGGTGACACCGGCCTTCTCGGCCGTCTTCTGGTCCAGGACCGTGATCCGGGCCGTATCAGCCGCCGCCCCGGTCCCCTTCCCCGCCTTCGGCTCGACGGTCACCGGGACACCGCCCGGTTTGGCCTTGCCCGCCTTGCCGCCGGTGAGCGCGACGGTCGCCTCGCCCCGACCGGGCCAAGCACTCCGCTGCTCCGCCAGGGCCCGCCGGGCCTGCTCGGCATTGGCCTTCTGGTCCTGCGCGACCTTCGCCCGGGCCTTCTTCGCCCCCGGCGAATCGACCGCCTTGACCTTGCTCACCCGCTGCTCGGGCAGCTTCGAGCGTCCCAGGCCCCCCTTGCCGTCCGCGGCCTGCGCCACCGGCGCCAGACCCACCGGAAGCACCAGGGCCAGAGCCAGCGAGTGCACGAGGAGCCGTTTGCGCCCTCGTCTCTCACCGCCGATGCTTTTTTTTGTAGTGCCCATGCCAAAGCTCACCTGCTCCGTCCCTGCTTGCCGAAAATAGATAAGTCAGACATTCATCGCTGCGGCTTCCTACGGCCGCAGTGCGGGCAGCAGCGACACCTCCGCTGCTGCCCGCACGCTCACACCGCTCAGTCCTGCACGGTGGTGTCGATCTGCTTGGAGCTGGCCATCGCCCCGGCCCACATCCGCACGTCGGCGATCGTGGCGGGCAGCTGGTGCTTCCAGGCACCCGAGGTGAAGCCCTTGCCGAGGGCGAAGTCACCCGAACCGAGCTCGGCCGTGAACATCTTGGCGCCGCCGTTCTGGTTGTGGCCGAGGTAGAGGCTGATCGTGCCCGACTGCGCGTCGTGGATGCCGGTCAGCCGAACCAGCCCGTCCAGCGAGGCCGTCTCATCGGACACGACCGAGGAGAACGTGCCGTCGGCGTTCAGCCGCCCGAAGTGCCACGTGCCGACCGGCACGGTGCCGATGACCTCGAAGGTCTCCTCGTCGAGGACATCATCCTTGCCGGTGACCTCGTACCAGAAGCCCCATGCCGAGCCGTCCGCCGTGCGCTGCCCCAGGACCTGGCCGGTGTAGCCCACCGCCTTGGTGGCGAGCGCGTCGCCCTTCAGGGCCACCAGCGTGGTGACGGTGAAGGAGCCCGTGTCGTCCACCAGGGGACCCGGAGCCGTGGCGGCGTCGTCCACACCGTCGAAGACGATCGCTTGGTTCACCACCGCCGCGCCGCCGGAGAGGGTCAGCGTCCTGCCGTAGCCGGAGGTGGTGTCGGGGATCGTGGTCCCGGAAGCGCCCTCGGCAGACCAGTGCGCCACCAGCTCGACGCCCGCGTAGCCCTCCGAGGTCAGGGCCCGGGCCTCGTCGGCGACCTCGCCGTCGGTCAGCATGCGCTGCCAGGCGGTCACCTCGTCGATCGACCCCTTGAAGTATGCGGTGCGGGCGCCCGCCCAGAGGTTGCGACCCATGGTGAACGGACCGGTGGCCGACCAGGAACCGGTCACCACCTTCGTGCCCTGCAGCTTTCCGTTGACGTAGAAGCGGACTTCCTTCGTGTCGGGGTCGTAGCTGCCCGCCAGATGCGTCCACACTCCCGCGGCCGGGGCGTCCTGGCTGGTCACGCCGATGTGCATCGCACCGTTGTCCGCGTCCTTCTCCTTGACGCCGAACACCCAGCGGTCCCACTCCTTCTCGTACCAGATGAGGAACGGGCTGTACTTCGTGCCGTCCTGGGCGACGACGGCACCGTCCTGCCCCTTGTCGTCGAGCCGCGCCCACGCCGAGACGGTGTACGCCAGCCCGGTGTTCAGGACGGGCGTGCTGGTCGCGGCGTACGCTCCCGTGCCGTTCAGCGACAGCCCCCGGTCGTTCACGGCAACCGGCAGCAGTGCTCCCTGGTCGTCGTGCGTGACCAGGCCGCGTCGTCCGCGGTCGTCACGCACGGCGCCACCGGCCAGGGTCGCGTCCTGACGTGCCCCGCCGCCGCCGAGCGCGGTGTCGATCGCCGGGCCGCTGTCCTTGTCGAAGTGCCAGAGCCCCACTGGTGCCTCGCCCTTGTCCACCTTGAAGTCGAGCGTGCTCTGCGCGCTCCACCGGCCGAGACTGTCCTTGGCGCGGACGTAAATCCTGTAGATGGCTGACTTCGGAGGCGTGTAGCCGGCCGTGAAGAGGCAGGGTGTGCCCGGCTGGCACACGTCGGTCCAGGCACCCGGCTGGGCGTCCGAATCGGCGATCCGGTACTGGAAGTCCGTGACGTTGTCGTCACCGGCAGCCGGCGCGAGGAGGAAGAAGGCCTTGACCCCCGGCCCGCCGGCCCCCTTGCAGTCGTTGGACAGGCACTCGGCGTACGGGCCGCGGATGAGGATCTGCGGCGCCTTGGGGGCCGAGGAATCGACCTTGAAGTAGCAAAAGCCCGACGTACCGCTGGACAGGTGGCTCGCCCCGCCGTTGTAGAAGGAGTGCGTCCACGCCTGGTACCGGTACAGCTTCCCTTCGGTGAGCGCGGACCACTTCAGCGTGGCGACCTGCCCGTCCAGGTTGTAGCCGGTCGAAGGCGCCACCGAGCCTTTTCCATCCGGAGTGTCGGTCCACGTCCCGTCGGCGTTCTTGTGGTCCAGGTCGAAGTAGATCCGCAGCTGCGCGCCCTGCTCACCACCGGCCTTCGTCTGAGGGACCGCGTTGAGCGTCGGAGTCGGGTCGGACACCACCGCCGGGTCGGCCTCCGAGGTGTTGCACACCGTGCCCGAACCCGTCACCAGTCCTACACCGGTGGGCTTGTCGGGAAGCCCGACGAAGTCCACGGCGAGAACGGCGTCGTTGCGAAACCGCTTCCAGGCCGAGGCGTCCGTCTCGTCGTGCGCCCTCAGCTCCAGGGTGAGCCGGGAGATGCTGCCCGCCGCGAAACTCCTGACGGTCGGGGTGAGGTTCTCGTTGGGCTCCTCGGGATTGTCGTTGAACTCGATCGGCGCGTCCGGAGAGTCGGGATCACAAAGGGACCCCCGACCGGCCGAGACGTACCGGTCGACCATCCAGTCGAGTTCCTTGGGCCGCGAGGCCCACGTGGTGGAGGAGGAGATGTTGTTCGTCCGCACCAGGTCCACCCAACGCGGCTCGCACTGGAACGCCCAGGGCTCCGTCACGCGGAACGTCGCGTCCAACACGTGCTTGCCCTTGAGGCTGGCCGGCGAGAACTGGAAGTACAGCCGCTGCACGTAGCCGGGACCGCAGTAGTAGCCGTTCCACGTACCGCACTTGCCGACGCCCTCGCCCAGGTTCTTGTCACCGTTCCCCCAGGCGTAGGACTCGTAACCGTCCGAGCGCAGCAGCGTCCGCTCCGACTCCCCCCAGGTCACCGTGGGGTCGATGTAGAGGGGGAAGTCCTTCGCCTCCGTGCCGCGGAGCATGCCCGCGTCCGGCACGACGGACAGTGCGTCGGAGGTGACCTTCACGTCCATCGTCGCCACCGTGTCACCGCTCGACGGCTCACCGCTCAACGGCTCCTCGGCAGCGCCACCGGAGACGGGCTCCGACGACGCCGGCGCCGATCCGGCTCCGGAGACGGCCGCGGCACGGCCCGCCGGGGCCTTCGCGGCCTTTGCGACGTCGAGGGCACCCGCCGAATCCCACATCTGGGCCCGGGGGGCGCGGAAGACGGGGTTGCCGTCCGCGTCCACGGCGGCGAGGTTGCCGGCCTTCTTCTTGACGACCTTCAGCCCATCGGCCTTCAGCGCGTAGTCGATCCGCTGGAGCTTCGGATTGGCCGCGGCCTCGGGGGTCTTCACGACGAGGAGGTGGCGGAAGCCCTCGGTCGAGGCGATCACCCGGAGGTCGACGCCCTTCATGACCTCCTTGTAGACCGCGTTCGTGCCGTCCAGCTCCGGCTCCGGAAGCTTCCCGGGCCACCCCAGGGCGAGGGAACGACCGCTCTCCTCGATCCTCACCAGCGGTTCGTTCGCCCCTCCGCCGGAGAACTCCATCTCCACGGCCGACGCCTTGGGCGCGATCGTTCCATCGGCCCTCCGCTCCAACGTCGCGTCGGGAGCCCGCCACCCACCACCGGGCGTGGCGACGCGGACGGGCACCGCGGACTCCTCCAACGTGAAGCTGTAGCCGTCGGGGTTCGCGTAGACCGTCGTGCGCTCAGACCGCTCGCCGGTCACCTCGACCCGAACACCCGCCTCCTCAGCAGCCGCCAGCGCCCGCTGCGCCTCCGTCGGCTTCGTCTTGTCGGTCATGGCCGCCGCCGGTGCGACCGAGGCCGCCGACGCGCTGGTTCCCAGTGCCGGCACGGCCGACAGGACCATGGCAGCCGCCATGCCCGCGAGCAGCCAGGGTCTCCCCCCGCCACCCGTGCCACCGGCAGACCGTCTCCGCTTGCTCATCCCCACCCCAAAACAATGTCGATCACGTCATGTCGCGTGTGCGAGGGCGTGCCGCCCGTCCGTGTCCCGCGGGGGAAGACCCGCGGGCGGGGCGGCGCCGCCGCGGAGGTCACCAGCCGTCGGTGCCGATCTGCTTGCGCACATCCAGCCCCTCCGCCTCGCCGGGGTAGAGGAACAGCTTGCCGCTGGCCGCCTCGACGCCCACCAGGTCGTCGTCCCCGCTTCCGACGAAGACCCCGCCGGCCAGGTCGCGCATGCCGTTCCAGCCACCGCTGCCGATCTCCACGCGCGTGCTGCCGCTCGCGATCGATCCAGCACCATTCCCCGGGTACAGCCAGAGCTTGGACGTCGAGGTCTCCGCCGCGACGATGTCGCTCCTGCCGTCGTCCCCGAGGTCCATGGCGACCAGATCGTGCATGCCGTTCCAGCCGCTGCTGCCGATCTCCACGCGGCCACTGCCACTCGCGATCCCCCCGGCGCCGTTCCCCGGGTACAGCCAGAGCTTCCCGGTGGAGGTCTCAACCCCGACCACATCCGCCTTGCCGTCCCCGGTGAACTCACCACTCACCAGGTCGTGCATGCCGTTCCAGCCACCGGTGCCGATCTCGGTCCGAACGCCGAGGCCGGTGCCCACGCTCGGGTAGAGCCAGAGCTTCCCGGTGGACTGCTCCACCGCGACGAGGTCGACCTTGGTGTCGCCGTTGAAGTCGCCACCCGCCAGGTCGTGCATGCCGTTCCAGCCACCGGTGCCGATCTCGGCCCGGCCGGCGTCCACGTACATCCACAGCTTGCTGGTGGACCGCTCGACGGCCACCACGTCATCGACCCGGTCGCCGTCCACATCGGCCACCACGACCTCGCCCATGCCCGTGGTCGCCGCACTCACCGCCACCGCCACGGCGTCGAGGGTCCCGACACCGGACACCGGTCCTGCTCCGGACGCCACGGTGGCAGGCGCCCCCGCGTACGCGGCCATCGCCGCACCCCCGGCGAAGAGGGTCGCCAGCAGGACCCTCAGGCCCGTGCGGCCGTATCTGTGCCTTCGGAACGCCGCACTCCGCGTGCGACGAAAAGTGGTCTTGGACATTCGGCACCTTCTGTAGGGAACGGAGGAGTTCACGGAGATCCGCGCGGCGCCCGGGCAGCGCGAAGCGGGTCGGGCGGGGCGAGGAGGAGCCCTCTGGACGCGGTCGCCACCTTGACCGCGGCCATTCCGGCCTGCCGGTCGGTCGCCCGGGGGGGGCGGCGTGCTCCTGAAGCTCCGTGACGCCGACGCGCAGGCCGTCCGTCGAGCGCGACCCGACGGCGGAGCGTCGTGACCGCGTTCCCGGGCAGCGGCGCACCGCTTGTGGCGGCAAGGGGAAGTCCAGGTCCGCCGCCTGCGTCAGCGGTGCGGTCCGGCCGGGTACCGGACCGGATCGAGGTGCTCCGGGCGGTGCGGCCGACCGGCCGTCGACCTCAGCGGTGAGTCGCGCGGCGTCAGAGACGGTCGACGGGATGCGGATCCCTGGTGGTGGTCGCGGCAGGCCCTCTCGCGCATCCTGCGGGAGCGGGATGCCGCCGCGTGGGGGCGCGTGTCGTTACTGCCAGGTCATGTTGTTGGTTCCCGTGGTCGGGGTGGCGTCCGCATCCGTTGCCTCGGCTGCGACCGGGCCGGCCTCGGCCGGAGCAGCGGTGGCGGTGGTGGCGGCGAAGACGGCACCGAGGGCGACGACGGAGACCGCGACGGTCTCGGCGATACGAGTGCGCAGCATGACGGGTCCTTGTCCCTGAGTGAGCGGTACGTCTCCGGATCGCATCCCGCGGTGATGCCACATCCGGTGTGCCGACCGGGTTCCCGGCGGCGAGTTCCAGCTTTCCCCCGGCTCAGGCCCGGGAGAAGGGCTTTCCTGTGGACGGAATCGGTCATGGACTGATCAGTCCACGTTGGCCGGATCGCCGTAGACGAGGGCGTCGTAGACGGGAGCGAGGAGCGGCACGTGCCCCTCGACGACCCTCCACCCCGCCAGTTCGGGCCTGCGGTCCAGCATGCGCCGACAGGCGGTCAACGCCGCTTCCTCGGCCTCTTCCAGGCGGCCGGCCAGCAGAAAGACGCCCAGAACGGGGTGGCCGCATGCGGCGGTGTGGACGGCGACGTGCTCGACGCCGCCGGGCACGGCCGCGTCGGCCACCCAGGATCCGATCTCCTCGGGAACGGAAGCGCCCGCAGGTCGCCGCATGTGGACGTGAACCAGATACATGCTGCCCAGGCTTCCAGGACCGGAACACGGTGTGTGCTGTTCATTCAGGACGGTTCGGGACAAGGACGAAACCGGCCAGAGCAGCCTGCTCTCCCACTCGCCTGGTCGCCCGACACGTGCACCTGGCATGATCGGTCGACCAAGATTTCCTTGTCGAAAACGTTCCGGGGGGGATGTGAGAGATGCTTATCGAGCTTGGCCTGAACAGCACGGCGGAGGCCGTCTACCGAATCATGCTGGCCCACCCTCAGCATGGTGTAGGCGCCATCGCAGAGGACCTGGACCTCACGGAGGAGCAGGTCCGCCACGCCCTGGCCAGGCTCAGCGAGCTGACGCTCGTCCGGCCGTCGTACGAATCCCGGGACCAGCTGCGGGCCGTGCCGCCGGCCCTGGGCATGGAAGTCCTCATGGCACGCCAGCAAGCCGAGCTCGCGGCACACCAGCAGCGCCTGGAAGCCTCGCGCGAGGCGGCGGCCCGGCTCATCGCCGACTACGCGACCCTCACGCCCACGGTCAGTGGACCCGGCGTCGAACAGCTCATCGGCCTCGACCGGATCCGCGACCGTCTCGCCACCCTGACCCGGGACGTACGGGAGGAGCTGCTGGGTCTGAACACCGACGGCGCCCAGACCGTCGACGCCATGGAAGCGTCCCGCCCCTTGGACCGGGAACTCCTCGATCGCGGCGTCCGCATGCGTACCGTCTACCTGGACAGCGTGCGCAACGACGAACCGACGCTCGCCTACGCGGACTGGCTGACCACGCGCGGCGCTCAGGTGCGCACGGCGCCGATGCTGCCGACCCGGATGATCGTGGTCGACCGCAAGACCGCGGTCATCCCGCTCACCAGCAAGGACACCGGGGCCGGAGCCATGGTCCTGACGAGCGACGGCCTCGTCACCGCGCTCTGCGCGCTCTTCGAGACCATCTGGGCCACGGCCCAGCCGCTCGGCAGCGGATCCGCAACCGACGAGCACGGGCTCACCCTCCAACAGAACGCGACGCTCCAGCTCCTCGCCGCAGGCCACACGGACGACGCCATCGCCAAACGCCTGGGAGTCTCGTCCCGCACGGCCCGACGCATCGCCACCGACCTCATGGAGCGGCTCGGCGCCCGCAGCCGCTTCGAGGCGGGCGCCCGCGCGGCCGAGCAGGGCTGGCTCGCGCGTACGGCCTGAGCCCTCCTTCCGGACCCGCCGTCCGTCGGGTGAGCCCGCTCCGCCCTGACGGACGTCCTCGGTGCGGTGGCCGGAGTACGGGGAAACGGACCACCGGCGAGGCACCCTCCTCCTCACCCGCGCGGGGCGGGTGGTCCGCCCCTCTCCCTCAGCTCCGCCTTGACCACCTTCCCGCTGGCGTTGCGCGGCAGCTCCGCGACGAACTCCACCCGCCTCGGCACCTTGTAGTTCGCCATCTCCCTCCTCGACCAGGCGATCAGGTCGTCCGCCGTGACCCCCGCCCCCGCCCGACGCACCACGAATGCGCAGCCGACCTCGCCGAGGCGCGGGTCGGGGACGCCGATGACGGCGACGTCCGCGACGTCGGGGTGGAGGCCGAGGAGCTGCTCGATCTCGGCCGGGTAGGCGTTGAAGCCGCCGACGATGAACATGTCCTTGAGCCGGTCGGTGATCCGCAGGTTGCCCGCCCCGTCGAGCACTCCGATGTCGCCGGTGTGGAGCCAGCCGTCGGCGTCGATCGCCTCCGCCGTCGCCTCCTCGTCCTCGAAGTAGCCGCTCATCACGTGGTGGCCGCGGACGAGGACCTCGCCGGTGTCGGAGAGGCGGAGTTCGGTGCCGGGGACGGGACGGCCGGAGGTGGTGGCGACGGTCTCGTCGGGGTCGTCGCGCCGGCACATGGTGACGATCCCGCTCGCCTCGGAGAGGCCGTACGCGGTGAGGACCGTGCTCACGCCGAGTTCGGTGCGCAGGCGTTCGACGAGGCGCAGCGGGACCACGGCCGCGCCCGTGACGACGAGGCGCAGGGTGGACAGGTCGTGGGCGGCGCGGGCCGGGTGGTCCAGGAGGGACTGGTGGAGGGTGGGCGGGCCGGGGAGGACGGTGATGCGTTCGGCGGCGATGTTGGCGAGGGCGGTGTCCGCGGTGAAGACGGGTTGCGGGACGATCACCGCGCCCCGCATCAGACAGGCGAGGACGCCGGCCTTGTAGCCGAAGGTGTGGAAGAAGGGGTTGACCACCAGGTAGCGGTCGTCCTCGCGCAGGCCGGCGAGCTCCGACCAGATCGCATAGCAGCGCAGGGACTGGGCGTGGCTGATGACGGCGCCCTTGGGGCGGCCGGTGGTGCCCGAGGTGTAGATGATGTCGGAGGGGTCAGAGGGGGCGATCCCGTCGGCCCGGGCCCGGACGCGGTCGCCCGGGATGCCGTCGCCCGCCGCGAGGAAGGCCTTCCAGGTCGTCCAGGCCGGGTCGTCGGGCGCGGTGTCCCCGAGGACCACGGTCTTCTCCAGGTCGGGCAGCGGGACTCCGGAGCGGCGCAGGGAGCCGACGTACGAGGTGCCGAGGAAGGTGCCGGTGACGAAGAGCAGCCTGGCCCGGGAGCGCCGGAGGACGGAGGCGGCCTCGGTGCCCTTGAAGCGGGTGTTCAGGGGGACGAGAACGGCGCCGGCGGTGACCGCGCCGAGGGCGGAGACGATCCAGTCCAGGGTGTTGGGGGCCCAGATCCCGACCCGGTCGCCGGGGCGCACCCCGGCGGCGAGACAGGCGGCGGCGGCCCGTTCGACGCGCCCGCCGAGTTCGGCGTAGGTGACGCGGACGCGTCCGTCGACGACGGCCTCCCGCGGTCCGTGCCGCTCGGCCGCCGTCCGTACGAGCCCGGGGATCGTGCCCCACTCCAGGTCGCCGCGCAGGTCCATACCCAACCTTCCCTGTAGCTGACTATCCGTCAGATTAGTTGTAGCCTGACGCGCTGTCAGTAGTGCTGCCCCATGAGGAGGTTCGGTGCTCAAGGACGCCACGGCCATCGTCGGGATAGGACAGACCGCCTTCGCGAAACGACTTCCCGAGACCGAGAAGGCCCTCGCCTGCCGGGCGGTCCTCGCCGCCCTCGACGACGCCGGGATCGCCCCCTCCGAGGTCGACGCCTTCGCCTCGTACACCATGGAGGAGACCGACGAGGTCGAGGTGGCCAAGGCCATCGGCGCCGGCGACGTCACCTTCTTCTCCAAGGTCGGGTACGGCGGCGGCGGCTCCTGCGCCACCGTCGGCCACCTCGCCGCCGCCGTCGCCACCGGACAGGCGGGCGTCGGCGTCGCCTGGCGGTCGCGGAAGCGCGGCTCCGGCCCCCGCCCCTGGAAGAACACGACCGCCCAACTGCCCACCCCCGGGCAGTGGACCCGGCCCTTCGGGCTGCTCCGCCCCGCCGACGAGATCGGCATGCTCGCCCGCCGCTACATGCACGAGTACGGCGCCACCCGCGACCACCTCTTCAACGTCGCCCTGGCCTGCCGCAACCGCGCCAACCAGAACCCCGCCGCGATCATGTACGAACGGCCGCTCACCCGCGAGATGTACATGACCTCCCGGTGGATCAGCGAACCCCTCTGCCTCTTCGACAACTGCCTGGAGACCGACGGCGCGCTCGCCTGCGTGATCGTCTCCGCCGAGCGCGCCCGCGACTGCCGGCAGAAACCCGTCTACGTGCACGCCGCCGCCCAGGGGCTGCCGGCCCAGCACCACGGCATGGTCAACTACTGGAACGACGACCCGCTCTCCGGCCCCGCCTGGACCGCCGCGCGCCACCTGTGGAAGCAGGCCGACTTCGGCCCCGCCGACGTGGACGTCGCCCAGATCTACGACGCCTTCACCGCCCTCGTCCCGCTCTCCCTGGAGGGCTACGGCTTCTGCGGGCGCGGCGAGGGGGCCGCCTTCACCGAGGGCGGGGCCCTGGAGATCGGCGGCCGGCTGCCCCTCAACACCGGCGGCGGCGGACTCTCCGAGGCCTACGTGCACGGCTTCAACCTGATCAACGAGGGCGTGAAGCAGCTCCGCGGCAGCTCCACCGCCCAGGTCCCCGACGCAGCCACCTGCCTGGTCACGGCGGGCGAGGGCGTCCCCACGTCGGCCATCCTGCTGAGGAGTTGAACCCGTCATGCTGACACCGGTCATCGACGAGGACGGCGCCCCCTTCTGGGAGTACGCGGCCCGGGGCGAACTGCGCGTCCAGGCCTGCGCCGCCTGCGGCGAGCTCCGCTTCCCGCCCCGCCCCTGCTGCCCGCACTGCGGGTCCTTCGACGACGAGTGGCGGCTCCTGTCGGGACGCGGCCGGATCTGGTCGTACGTCCTCCCCCACCCGCCGCTCCTGCCCGACTACGCCGCCCAGGCGCCCTACAACGCGGTGCTCGTCGAACTCGTCGAAGCCCCCCGCATCCGCCTCGTCGGGAACGTCGTCACCGCCCCGGACGCCCCGCTGAACTCCCTCGACCCGACCCGCCTCCGCATCGGCGCCCCGGTGCGGGTGGCCTTCACCGAGGTCGACGGCGTCGTGGTGCCCCGCTGGCTGCTGGAGCGCGGATGAGCATCCGGGTGGAGCGCGACGGGGAGTCCGGGGTCGCGGTCGTCGTCCTCGACCGGGCCGAGCGGCACAATGCGCTCACCCCGGAGATGGCACGGGAACTCGCCGCCGTCTGGCGGGGTTTCCGGTACGAGGACGAGGTGCGGGCGATCGTGGTCACCGGGGCCGGCGGGCGGGCCTTCTGCACCGGGATCGACCGCTCCGCGGAAGTGCCGCAGCCCTCCTCCCCGTACGCGATCGACGACCCCCTCCTCACCCTCGGCCCCAAGTCGAACGACCTGTGGAAACCGGTGGTCGCCGCCGTCGAGGGCATGGCCTGCGGCGGCGCCTTCTACCTGCTGGGCGAGGTGGAGTTCCTGATCGCGGGCGAGGGCGCCTCCTTCTTCGACCCGCACACCACCTACGGAATGGTCAGCGCCTTCGAAACCGTCCACATGGCGCAGCGGATGCCCCACGGTGAGGTCGCCCGGATGGCGCTGATGGGCGGCGCGGAACGGATCTCGGCCCGCCGTGCCCACGAGACGGGACTCGTCTCCGAACTGACGCCCACCGGAGGGGCGTTGGCGGCGGCCCGGGAGGCCGCCGCCGTGATCGCCGCCCACCCGACGGAAGCCGTCCAGGGGACCGTACGGGCCCTGTGGTCCACCAAGGAGGCCGTGCGCGCCCAGGCCCTCGCACACGCCCCGCACCTGGTCGCCCTCGGGAACCTGCCGGCGGACCGGCAGGACGCCCTGTTCACCAGGCGGACGAAGGACTACCGGACGCGGTAGGGGTGGGGGACGCGGTAGGAACGGGGGTCGCGGTGGCGTCCTGCTCGCGGACGTCACCCACCCGGCAGCGCCGGACGGTCGAGACGCTCTTGGGGTTCCCCATGGCGACCTGGAAGGTCTTGACGTCGTACGCGTCGACGGTGACGCGGGCACGCGACGAATCGACCACCGCACCCGTGGCACCCTCGAAGTACAGGGTCACTTCGTACGTCCCCGGGAGCGCGTCGTGCGAGGTGATCCTGAGCGTCGCCGTGGTGTCCGCCTTGCGGGCGGGCTTGCCCGCGCCCTTCTTCCGCTCCGGCTCCACGCACTCGACGACCACCACCTCGACCTTCGCCGTGGGGGAGGGCTCGGCGGTGGCCGTGGCCGTGGGGGCCTGGCCGACGGTGCCCGTGCCTCCGTAGCCGTTGTTGCCCTTCTTGTCGTTGGAGCAGCCGCCGCCCTTGCTGCTCCGGCTCTTGCCGCTCTTGCTGGTACCGCTGCCGTGGCCGCCCTTGCCGGTGTGGAAACCGGTCAGTGCGAGGACCACCACCGCGAGCGTCGCCGCGAGCTTCAGACGCGTCCTTACCATTGCCGCCCCCGTTTCGTCTGTCGTGTTCGCGCCACCCTAGTGCCGGGGCCGTGCCGCGTGGCGGGCCCCCTTCAGCCGGCGTAGCGTCGGGAACGAGAGCCGGACTCGCGAGGAGGCCGCATCGATGATCCGCAACGTCGCCGGCTCCGTCCTGGCTCTCGCCGGAGCGACGGCCGCCGTCTGGAGCCCCTTCCGTGCCTGGTACGACGGCCGTCACGGGCGCGACTACGCCCTCGACGAGCTCTTCACCGGCATCACGGACGCCAGGGCCGACGCCCTGGCCTCGGTGCTGCTCCCCTTCGTCCTCGCCGCCCTCGTCACCGCCGTCGGGGTGGTGCTCCGCTCCCGCCTGCTCGTCGCCCTCGCCGGACTCGTCGTCCTCGGCTTCACCGTCCTGTGGATGGTGCGGGTCGGCCAGGCGGAGGACGGCCTCACGATCGGCGGCGACGGAGCGGGCCTCGGCGACGGGGTCTCGATGGCCTTCGGCGGCGGAGTCCTGATGCTCGTCGGCGCCTTCGTCATGTCGGGCCGGAGCCGTGCCCACCGGGTGGACCGGCCTCCCCGTCACGCCCGTCCGCCCGGGGTCGGCCCGCCGCCGGACGGCCCACCGCCGGCACGACCCCCCGGACCGGACCGGACCGGGTCGGACCAGACCCCGGCGGAACCGGGGCCCCCGGCCGCCCCGGGGTCGGACCAGACCCTCACGGACGTCCCCCGACCGCCCCGGGAACCCGGCGGATAGCCCGCCCCCGACCACCGGGCCGGAAGGCCTCGGCCGCAGCACGACGACAGGTCGCGGACCGCCCGGGACCGGCGGGCCGCCGCGCCCCGGAAGCACCGGGCTCCGCGCAGGGACGCGGTCAGCGGCCGATGTCGTGGCTCCGCGTGACCGGGGTGGACCGGGCCCGGGACAACAACGCGGCGGCCGTGCGGGCCTGCTCGAAGGCCTCGACCGGGTCTCCGCCCTTCCGCCAGGGCTGGGCTCCGCACCAGCGTCCGATCAGGCGGAACTGCTCCAGGGCGGGGCCGTACATCATCGACCGGAGCATGTGGTGGGCCAGCAAGTGGCGCAGGACCGGCAACCGCTCGTCACCGGGCTCGACCCGGTCGAACGAGGCGGCGACCTCCTTCAGCAGGCGCTTGGACCCGAGCGTGACGGGCAGCGCGGAAGAGCCGGAACGCTCGACGAGTTCGTTTCACTCTCCGCAACGCCTTTGGCCCAGCAAAAGGCGAGGTCAGAGCAGGGACGGCGAGCCGCGCCTCCTCGATCGCCGTGGCACCGGCGCCCGTGCACGGGCCCCTTCCGGGAACACCCGTCGGGCCCGCCCTGTGCGGGGAGCGGCGGGGAACGACGATCCTCCGCGGGGTCGACCGCCGTGCCCCCGGGGCGGAGGGGCATCCGATCGCCGGACGCGCCCGGATGCCCCGAAGACCCACCGGGCGCGGTGCCGGACCTCCCGGGACGGGCGCCCCGACACCGCCCCTCGGCCCCTAGCCCCTCGGCGCTGCGGCCCCCCGGCCCGTCGCCGTGCCCTTCATCGCATCGAGCGCGTACACGCAGCGGTCCTTGCTGCACGCGTACACGACCCCGCCCTTCACCACCGGCGAGCCGGTGATCTCGCCGCCGGTCGCGAGCTTCCAGCGGAGCTGTCCGCCGGTCGCGTCCAGGGTGTAGAGGACGTGGTCGGCGGAGCCGAAGTGCACCCGGCCGTCGGCCACCACCGGGGAACCGACCAGCTCGCCGCCGGCCGCGAACCGCCACCGGGGGGTGCCGGTGACCGCGTCGAGCGTGTAGAGCGCGCTGCCGCTGCCGACGTGGACGTTTCCGTCCGCGACGAGCACCGGCTCGGTGGACTGGCGCTGCTCGGTCGCGATCCGCCAGCGGTCCTGGCCGGTGGCGGCGTCGAGCGCGTACACCGTGCCGAGGTGGTCCGTGAGGTAGACCCCGCCGCCGGTGACCGCCGGTCCCGGCGCGAACGCGGGCGGCGAGAGGAAGACGGCGGGCGCCTCGAAGTGCCAGCGGACGTGCCCGCCGGCGATGTCGATCGAGAGCACCCGGGTCCCGGCGGAGACGTACACGCAGCCGTCCTCGGCCGGGGCCACCCGGACCGGCACGTTGGCACAGGAGGCGGCGTCGCCGATCGGGTACGACCAGCGCTCCGCGCCCGAGCGGGCGTCCAGGGCCTGGAGCCGGGCGTTCCGCCACACGTACACGGTGTCGCCGTGCACGGCGGGCCCCGCCTCGGGGGTCTCGAAGTCGCTCTGGGCGCCGCTGACCTCCCACAGCTTGGCGCCGTTGGACGCCTCCCAGCCCTGCACCCCGCCACCGCGCGTGCCGGTCACGACCGTCCCCCGGTCGACCTGGAGGGAGTACACCCAGGCGTCCGTGTGCAGCCGCCAGTGCTCCCCGCCGTCGGTGGCGTCGAGGGCGTACAGCGTGGGTCCGTCGGAAGCGTGGATGCGCCCTCCGGAAACCGCCATCGACCAGGCCACGTCCCGGGTCTTGAACTGGCGCCGCCCGCTGCCCGTGTCCAGGGCGTGCACCTCGAAGGAGGTGACGTACAGCAGGTCGCCGTCGACCACGGGAGTGCCCCAGACGTCGTTCGACATCCGGAAGCGCCAGGGCCGCCAGTGGCCGGGCTCCGGCGACGGCTGGGGGGCCTGCTCGGCGCCCTGTGCGGGCACGGGCGCGGGCCGGGAGCCGTGGTGCGCCCCCGGGTCGACCCCGTGCGGGCCGCCGCCGGGCGGGCGGATCCAGCCGGTCGCCGGGCCCGCGTCGGCACCACGGCCGACGGCGATGGCCGCCCGGGTGTCGGCGACCCGGGGGCCGGGGCCGATCGGCACGGTCGCGCCGCCCAGCCGCACCGGGCCGCCCGCGCCCTCGGAGGGACCCGCGTGCCGGCCGCCGGCCGGTGCGTGCTCCGGGAAGCGCGGGTCGGGACGGGGACCGGGCGGGGCGGCGGGAGGACGCGGCGGGGCGACCGGGTTGGGCAGCTGCCGGCCGCCGCCCCGACGGCGCTCGATCATGGCGGTGGCGCTCTGCGGCAGCCAGGCGGAGGCCGTGCCGCTGTCGTCGCTGCCGGGACCGAAGAGGTGCGGGGCCAGCTGCGACTGGAGGTCGGCGGGCGAAGGCCGGCGGGCGACGTCCATCTGCATGCAGGACTCGATGAGGGGCCGCAGCTCCTCGGGCAGGCCTTCCAGGTCGGGACCCTCGCGGAGCAGCATGAAGACGGTCTCGACCGGATTGGCACCGTGGTACGGCGCGTGGCCGGTGGCGGCGAAGACCAGCATGGAGCCCAGCGAGAAGACGTCGCTGGCACCGGTGACGCTGCGCGAGTCGCGGGCCTGCTCGGGCGACATGTAGGCGGGGGTGCCGACGGCGACGTTGGTCATGGTCAGGCGCGTGTTGGAGACGCCCGACGCGATGCCGAAGTCGATCACCCGGGGGCCGTCCTCGACGACGAGGACGTTGGAGGGCTTGAGGTCGCGGTGGACCAGGCCCGCACCGTGGATGGACTGCAGCGCCTCGGCCACGCCGGCCGCGAGCCAGCGCACGGCCTGGGCCGGGAGCGGCCCGCACTCGTTCACTATTTCTTCGAGCGAGGGCGCCGGGACGTAGGCGGTGGCCAGCCAGGGCACCGCCGCCCGCGGGTCGGCGTCGACGACGGCGGCCGTGTAGAAGCCGGAGACCGCCCGGGCGGCCTCCACCTCCCGGGTGAAGCGGACCCGGAACAGCTGGTCCTCCGCGAGCTCCGTGCGCACGGTCTTGATCGCCACGCGTCGACCCGAGGCCGAGCGCGCGAGATAGACCAGGCCCATTCCGCCCGCGCCGAGCCGGCCCAGCACCTCGAAGGGCCCGATGCGTCTCGGGTCGTGCTGCGTCAGCTGTTCCACTTGCCTGCCACCTCCCCGTTCGGGCCATGAAGGTACGGCCCCGTGGCCCCTGATTCTTCCTGTCCGAGGGCCCGGTTGCGAACCCGGGGGCGGATCGGGGTGTCACACCTCATATGCACCGGGCGGTGCAGGGGCGGACGTCTCAGTCCGTACCGGCGGGTTTCGGATCCGCGAGGACGGCGAAACGGGCGCCCTGGTTGTCGTGGAGGACGGCGATCCGGCCGTGGGGGGTGTCGAAGGCGGGGGTGGCGATCCGGCCGCCGAGCCGGACGGTGGTCTCGCAGGCCTCGTCGCAGTCGGCGACGGCGAAGTAGACGAGGACGTGACCGGGCATCTCGGCCGGGAAGTCATCGGTGATGACGGCCCGTCCGCCGAAGGAGGAATCGTCGTCGGGACGGGAACCGGGCGGGGACCAGATCCGGTAGTCGAAGCCGGGCTCCATGCCCTCCTCGGCGGGGTCCGCCTGGCGGCCGAGATAGCCGAAGACGGTGGCGTAGAAGGTGTCGACGGCGTCCGGACGGCGGGTGTAGACCTCCATCCAGCAGAAGGCACCCGGCTCGTTGGTGGCCGCGAAGCCGTTGTCGTCCCCCTCCTGGCGGAGGCCGAAGACGGCGCCGCCGGGGTCGGCGGCGAGGGCATAGACCCCGAACGGGCCGACGGGGTAGGGATCCATGACCATCTGCCCGCCGGCGGCCCCGATCCGGGCGGCGAGGGCGCCGGCGTCGTCGGTGGCGAGGTAGAGGGTCCAGGTGGTGGGCATGCGCCCGTCCCGCTTGGGGACCAGGCCGGCGACCCGGCGGCCGTCGAGGAGGGCCTCGTCGCGGTCGGGGTCGAAGGTCCAGCCGAAGAGCTCGCCGTAGAAGCGCTTGCCCGCTTCCAGGTCGGGGAGCTGCGCTTCCACCCAACAGGGGGTGCCCTCGGTGCGTGCGGCCATGTCCACACGCTAGGGCGGCGGAGGCGACCCCGCACGCTTCGGCATGCGCACAATGGGACGATTTATCGGGGTGGAACCCTTGCGGCGCCTGCGTTGTCCACCGAAGTTGTCCACAGGCTGTTCATAAGCCTATTCGGGTGGGGACGAGCGGCGGGCGGGGCGACGGAAACGAGCGGCGGACGGAAGAGCGGGAGCGGATCCGGGCGGGACGGCATCGCCCGAACCGGTACGGGGCCGGGCGTCCGGCCCCGTACCGGCGGGAATCGGGGGGGGCGCCCCCCTGCAACGGCCCCGAACGACCCCGAACGACCCCGAAGTGGCTCGAACCCGCCCCTGTGCTCCCTGGGCCGCACCCGCACCGACCTCGCAGAACGGTCGCGCACCGGGGTGCACCCCATTTGCAGTCGGCCGAATCGCGCGCTGATCCCCCCTCGGTAAGCTGACGGCATGACAGGACAAGTACGCACCGTCGACGGCCGCGTGGCCGGACGACGCGGTCAGGCGACGCGGCAGAAGCTGCTCGACTGCCTCGGTGAGATGCTCAGCTCCTCGCCCTACCGGGACGTCAAGGTCATCGACGTGGCCCGGAAGGCGGGCACTTCGCCCGCGACGTTCTACCAGTACTTCCCGGACGTCGAGGGAGCGGTCCTTGAGATCGCGGAGGAAATGGCGAAGGAGGGCGCCGCGTTGACCGATCTGGTCTCCGGCCGCTCCTGGGTCGGCAAGGCCGGCTGGCAGACCTCCGAGGAACTCGTCGAAGGCTTCCTGGACTTCTGGCGGAAGCACGATGCGATCCTGCGGGTCGTGGACCTGGGCGCCGCCGAAGGCGACAAGCGGTTCTACAAGATCCGCATGAAGATCCTGAACTCGGTCACCAACTCCCTCACGGACGCGGTGAAGGAGCTCCAGGCCAAGGGCAAGGTCGACAAGGACGTCAGCCCCGCGGCGATGGCGGGTGCCCTGGTGGCGATGCTGGCCTCGGTCGCCGGCCACCAGAAGGGCTTCCAGACCTGGGGCGTGAAGCAGGCCGAACTCAAGCCGAACCTCGCCCTGTTGGTACACCTCGGCATCACCGGCAGGAAGCCGACCAGATAGCTCCTTCCGGAGGTCCGGAGCCCTCCACCCGTCCTGTCGTCGACGCCGACGGCGGCCCGCCCCACGGAACCGCCGTCGGCGTCGCCGTGTCCGGCACCGGGTCCTACCGCCGGGTGAGCCGGAAGAGCCGGATCTCGCGCTCGATCCGTGCCTGGTACGTGGCGTACGGGGGCCAGAACTCCAGCGCCGCCCGCCAGGCCGCCGCCCGTGCCTCCCCCGTGAGCAGTTCCGCCCGAACGGGCAGGTCCTCGCCCCGCCAGTTGACCTCGGCGTCCGGATGGGCGAGCAGGTTCGCCGTCCAGGCCGGGTGGCCGGGGCGTCCGAAGTTGGAGCCGACGAGGAGCCAGCGCCCCTCCCCCTCCGGCATGCAGGCCAGGGGGGTCGTCCGGGGCAGGCCGCTCTTGGCGCCGCGGACGGTGAGCACCACTCCGGGCAGCATCCGCGCGCTGAGCAGCACTTTTCCCCTGGTCAACCGGTGCACGGCGCGATCCATCGCGGGAACCACGTGCGGGGCGATCCTGGCGAAGGTCCGGGTCGAGGAGATCCGCTGCACGAGTCTGCGTCCCACCGGCACCTATGCCACCGCCTCTCCGAAGAGCCCGGTCCGTTCCGCCGCGCGGGCGCGCAGCCGCCGGACGGGCCCGAAGAGCAGCTCGTCGGAGGCGGCCCGCTTGAAGGCCAGGTGCGCCTCGTGCTCCCAGGTGAAGCCGATGCCGCCGTGCAGCTGGATGGATTCCCCGGCGGTGGCGCGCAGGGCCTCCAGGGCGTGGGCGAGCGCGAGCGGTCCGCCGTCCGGGCCGGGGCCGGGTTCGCGGGCCGCGCAGTACAGCAGCGAGCGGGCCGCCTCGACCTGGACGTAGAGGTCGGCGAGGCGGTGCTTGACGGCCTGGAAGGAGCCGACGGGGCGACCGAACTGTTCGCGCGAGCCGACGTGGGCCACCGTGCGGTCGAGGGCGGCGCCGGCGGTGCCGACGGCCTCGGCGGCCAGCATCACGGCGGCGGTCCGGCCGGTGGCGGCGAGCGCGCCGAGGACGTCGGCGGGCTCTTCGCCGAGGAGCTCGGCGGCGGTGTCCCGGAACTGGACGGTGGCCTGGGTGCGGGTGAGGTCGAGGGTGGCCCGCCGGGTCCGCAGCAGCCCCGGCGGCCCCCCGTCCGCACCGGCCCGGACGAGGAAGAGGAGGGTGCGGCTGCGCGCGAAGCCGCCCGCGTGGGCGGCGACCAGGAGCAGTCCGGCGCCGTGTCCGTCGATGACCTGGGCGGCCTCGCCGTAGAGCCGCCAGCCGCCGTCGGGCGTGCGCGCGGCCTGGACGCCCCCGGCCCGGCCGCCGCCCGACCACTCCCCCGCGGCGTTGTCACCGGTGAGCCCGAGGGCGTGGGCGAGGGAGCCGCCGGGGACGGCCAGGGCGCAGGTGAGGCTGCCGTCGGAGATCCGCGGGAGGAGTTCGGCGCGCTGGGCGGGGGTGCCGAGGGCGAGGAGCAGGGGGGCGGTGAGGACGGCGGTGGCGAGGAGCGGGGAGGGTGCGAGAGCGCGGCCCATCTCCTCGCAGGCGAGGGCGAGTTCGGCGGTGCCGCAGCCGACGCCGCCGTACTCCTCCGGGAGGGCGAGGCCGGCGAGGCCGAGGGCGCCGGACAGGTGGGCCCAGAGCGCGGGGTCGTGCCCCTCGGGGGTGGCGGTGGCCGCACGGTTCTCGTGCGGTCCGGCCCGCTCGGCGAGCAGGTCCCGCAGGGTGCGGCGGATCTCCTGTTGTTCCTCGGTGAGCGGGGCGACGAGCGCACCCTGCCGCCCTCGGGTGAGCGCAGCGCTTTCGGCGGCGTCCATGGAACTCCCTCCACATCTGACGGTGCGTCATGTTAGGTCGGAGCAAGGCTGGTTGCCCAGAGAGGAGGCGTCCCCGATTCCATGAATCTGATGTACCGTCAGATTCATGTCCACCACCATGCGCAGCTCCCGCCGCGTCGCCGCCGTCGGCGTCTCGCTCTCCGACTGCGGCCGGGTCGACGAGGCCACCCCCTACGCCCTGCACGCCCAGGCCGCCCGGCGCGCCCTCGCGGACAGCGGCCTCGACCGCTCGCTCGTCGACGGGCTCGCCTCCGCCGGCCTCGGCGTGCTCGCCCCGGTCGAGGTCGCCGAATACCTCGGCCTGCGCCCCCGCTGGATGGACTCGACCTCGGTCGGCGGCGCCACCTGGGAGGTCATGGCCGCGCACGCGGTCGACGCGATCGCCGCCGGACACGCCAACGCGGTGCTGCTGGTGTACGGCTCCACCGCGCGCGCCGACATCCGGGCCGGGCGGCGCACCGGGAACCTCTCCTTCGGCGCGCGCGGCCCCTTGCAGTTCGAGGTCCCGTACGGGCACACCCTGATCGCCAAGTACGCGATGGCGGCCCGGCGCCACATGCACGAGTACGGCACGACCCCGGAGCAGCTCGCCACGGTGGCCGTCCGGGCGCGGGCGAACGCGGCACTGAACCCGGAGGCGATGTTCCGCAAGCCGATCACCGTCGACGACGTGCTGGGCGGACCGATGATCGCGGACCCGTTCACCACCCTGCACTGCTGCATCCGCAGCGACGGCGGCTGCGCGGTGCTGCTGGTGGCCGAGGAGTACGTCCAGGACTGCCGCACGGCCCCGGTCTGGGTGCTCGGCACGGGCGAGCACGCCTCGCACGCCACGATGTCCGAGTGGGAGGACTTCACGGTCTCCCCGGCGGCCGTCAGCGGCCGACTGGCCTTCGAGCGGGCCGGCGTCCGCCCCGCCGACGTCGACGTCGCCGAGGTCTACGACGCCTTCACCTACATGACCCTGGCGACCCTGGAGGACCTGGGCTTCTGCGCGAAGGGGGAGGGCGGCGCCTTCGTCGAGGAGGACCGGCTGCCGGTGAACACGGACGGCGGCGGCCTCTCGGCCTGCCACCCGGGGATGCGGGGGCTGTTCCTGCTGGTGGAGGCGGTCCGACAGTTGCGCGGCGAGGCCCCCGGACTCCAGGTGCGGCGCCCGGACGGCTCGTTGCCGGAGGTGGCGGTGGCCTCGGGGACGGGGGGCTGGTTCTGCTCCTCGGGGACGGTGGTGCTGGGGCGCTCCTGACCCCACAAGAGATCTATACGAGCGTCATAGACAAACGTATATGACGCTCGTATAGTCCTGTCCGCGGGCAGCACGCCGCCCCGCAGACACCCCACGAGGAGTCCCGCCGTGCACAGCGATCCGAAGCCCGCCCCGACCGTCCTGATCTCCGGCACCTCGATCGCCGGCCCCGCCCTCGCCCTCTGGCTGCACCGCTACGGCTTCGCCCCCACCGTCGTCGAACGCGCCCCCGAGCTGCGCACCGGCGGATACAAGGTGGACCTCCGGGGCACCGCGATCGAGGTCTGCCGGCGGATGGGCGTCCTCGACGAGGTCCGCGCCCGCTCCACGGACATGCGCGGCGGCTCGTACGTCGACGACGCCGGCCGCACCATCGGCGAACTGCCCGCCGAGATCTTCGGCGGACGCGTCGAGGGCGACGACGAGATCATGCGCGGCGAACTCGCCCGCATCCTGCACGACCGGACCCGCGAGGACGTCGAGTACCTCTTCGACGACTCGATCGCCGCCCTCGCGGAGGACTCCGACGGCATCACCGTCACCTTCGCGTCCGGCACCGTCCGCCGCTTCGACCTGGTCGTCGGCGCCGACGGGCTCCACTCGACCACCCGACGGCTCGTCTTCGGCCCCGAGGAGCGGTTCACCCGCCACCTCGGCGCGTACGTCTCCCTCTTCACCGCCCCCAACCACCTGGGACTGGACCGCTGGGAGACCTACCACGCGCTCCCCGGGAAACTGGTCTGCGTCTACAGCTCGGCCGGCGAAACCGAGGCCAAGAACCTCCTCGTCTTCTCCTCCCCCGAGGAAATCCCCCACGACCACCGCGACTCCGCCGCCCAGAAGCGCCTGCTCGCCGAGGCCTTCGCGGGCGACGGCTGGGAGGTCCCCCGGCTCCTCGGGCACGCGGCCGACGCCACCGACTTCTTCTTCGACTCGATCTCCCTCGTCGAGATGGACCGCTGGTCGAAGGGCCGGGTCGTCCTCCTCGGCGACGCCGCCCACTGCGCCTCCCCCGCCTCCGGACAGGGCACCGGCCTCGCCCTCACCGGCGCGTACGTCCTGGCCGGCGAGCTGGCCCGACACCGCGACGACCACGCCACGGCCTTCGCCCGCTACGAGCAGCGGCTGCGGCCCGGAGTGGAGCAGAACCAGCGGATGGCCGAGGCCTTCGTCAAAGAGATGACCCTCGACACCACGTGGAAGATCGCCCTGCGCATGTTCATGGTGCGGATGCTGCCGAAGACCCCCTGGAAGGGCCTCATCGCGAAGAAGATCCGCAACGACATCCAGGCGGCGGCACGCGCGATCCCGATCGACGACCACGAGGCGCCGACCGACACCGGCACCGCCCCGCGCCCTACCGTGGGCGCATGAACGACTTCCACCGCGCCCTGCGCTCCCTCCGGGTCTGGGACACCGAGCTGCCCGACTTCGACCCGGCCACCGCCCCGCCCGAGCCGCTCCCCCTCTTCCACACCTGGTTCACCGCGGCGGTCGCGGCCGGCCAGAGCGAGCCGCACACCCCCTCCCTCGCCACCGCGGACGAGGACGGCAGGCCCGACGTCCGCACCGTGATGCTGCACGACGCCGACGCGCGCGGCTGGCACTTCGCCTCCCACGCCACCAGCGCCAAGGGCCGCCAGCTCGCCGCCCGCCCGGAGGCCGCGCTCGGCTTCTACTGGCCGGTGCAGGGCCGTCAGGTCCGGGTCCGGGGCCACGTCACCACCGGCACCCCCGAGGAGGCGCACGAGGACCTCCACGCCCGCACCACCGGCGCCCTCGCCGCCGCGCTCGTGGGACGGCAGAGCGAGGTCCTCGACTCCACCGGGACCCTCGCGGAGGCGAGCACGGCGGCCTGGCGGCGGGCCGAGGCCGAACCGGACGCTCCGGCCCCCGGTTGGACCCTGTACCTGGTGGAGCCGGTCGAGGTCGAGTTCTTCCAGGGCGACGCCCGCCGCCGCCACGTCCGCCTCCGCTACCGCCGCACCGCGGACGGCTGGGTCCGCGAACTCCTCTGGCCCTGAGGACTACGCGTGCCCGGTGTCGTACATCTCCTCGACCTCCCGGGCGAAGTCCCGCAGGACCGCCCGCCGCTTGAGCTTCAGCGAGGGCGTCAGATGGCCGGACGCCTCGGAGAACTCTCCGGTCAGGACACGGAAGTCACGGATCGACTCGGCCCGCGAGACCAGTCGGTTGGCGTCGTCGACCCCCCGCTGGAGCGCGGCCAACAGCTCTTCGTCCCGGGCCAGTTCCCAGAAGGCCAGGTGCTCCTTGTGCCGCATCCGCCGCCAGTGCGTCACGCCCTCGTGGTCCAGGGTGATCAGGGCCGTGACGTACGGGCGGTCGTCGCCCAGCACCATGCACTGGGCGACCAGCGGATGGGCGCGCAGCCAGTCCTCCAGCGGGGCAGGGGCCACGTTCTTGCCCGCCGAGGTGATGAGGATGTCCTTCTTCCGTCCGGTGATGCGCAGATAGCCGTCCGCGTCGAGCGACCCCAGGTCCCCGGTGGGGAACCAGCCGTTGTCCGTGTGCGGCAGGGCCGCCCCGCGCTGGGCGTCCCAGTAGCCGGCGAAGACGTGGCCGCCCTTCAACCAGACCTCGCCGTCGTCGGCGATCCGCACGGCGGTGCCCGGCAGCGGCCACCCCACGGTGCCGGTCCGCGGCCGGCGCGGCGGGGTGACCGTCGAGGCGGCGGTGGTCTCGGTGAGGCCGTACCCCTCGAAGACCTCGACGCCGGCGCCCGCGAAGAACTCGGCGAGGGGGGCGCCGAGCGGAGATCCGCCGCAGATCACATGGGCGATCCGACCGCCGAGCGCCTTGCGGATGCGCCGGTAGACGAGCGGGTCGTACAGCGCCCGCGCGGTCCGCAGCGCGAGCGAGGGCGAGTCCTCCTGCCCGTAGCGGCGGGCGATCCGTACGGCCCGGTCGAAGGCGGCGGCCCTGCCGCCGCGTTCGGCGGTGGCGCGGGCGGTGTTGAAGACCTTCTCCAGGACGTACGGGATGGCGAGCAGGAAGGTGGGCCGGAAGCCCACCAGGTCCGCGAGGAGCTCGTCGCCCTCGATCGAGGGGGCGTGTCCGACCCGGACCCGGGCACGGACACAGCCGATGGCGACCATCCGCCCGAAGACGTGGGAGAGCGGCAGGAAGAGGAGGGTGGCGGCGGGCTCCTCGCTCTCCGACACGAAGACGGGGTGGAGGAGCCGGACCGCGTTGTCGACCTCGGCGAAGAAGTTGGCGTGGGTGAGGGCGCAGCCCTTGGGGCGGCCGGTGGTGCCCGAGGTGTAGATGAGGGTGGCGAGGGTCTCCGGGGTGAGCAGCCCCCGGCGGGCGGTGACCGTTTCGTCGGCGACCCGCGCGCCCGCCCGGCGGAGCTGGTCGACGGCACCGGCTCCGATCACCCAGAGGTGGGCGAGCCCGGGCAGCTGCCGTCGCTCGGCCGAGACGATCCGCGCCTGCTGCGGGTCCTCGACGACGCAGGCGGCGGCGCCGGAGTCCTGAAGGATCCAGCGGGTCTGGAAGGCGGAGGACGTGGGATAGACGGGGACGGTGACGAGTCCGGCGGCCCAGGCGGCGAAGTCGAGCAGGGTCCACTCGTAGGTGGTGCGGGCCATCAGTGCGAGCCGGTCGCCGGGGCGCAGTCCGTGGGCGATGAGGCCCTTGGCGACGGAGTGCACCTCGGCGGCGAAGCGGGCGGCGGTGACGTCGTGCCACTCCCCGTCGGTCCCCTTCCGGGAGAAGAGGGCGGCCTCGGGGTCCTGTCGGGCGTTGTCGTACGGCAGGTCGGCGAGCGAACCACGGACCACCCGGGGCACGAGCGGGGGCATGGACACCTCCCTGACCTGCCCGTCCACCAGCACTTTCTGCGGCTCGATCGGCTCGATCTCGGATGCGGCGGTGACGACGGACACGTGCGGCTCCTCGGTCTTCACGATGAACTGAGGTCGTGCGTCGGTGCGTTGAGCCCTACGGTGCCTTAACTAGCCGGTAACCTTACTGTGCGGTAAGCCTCAACGGGGAGACCAGCGCTCGCTTTTCATGAGGTTCCCGAGTCCGCCCCAGGCGAAGTTCATCAGGGTCGCCGCCGCCTCCTTCGCCGTCACCCCGGGCGTCTCGTTCGCCCAGCTGGCCAAGGACTCGGCCGATCCGACCAGGGCCTGCGCGAGCGCCTCCACGTCCCGTCCGGTGACGACCGCGCCCCCCTCCGCCTCCCGGGCGGCCTCTCCGATCAGCCCCGCCACGAAGGCCACGATCTCGTCCCGCATCCGCGCCACCTCTCCGGCGAAGGGCTCCCCCTGCGTCCGGGCCTGCCGGCTCAACACCACCCAGGCGTCCGGGTGTTCGGCGGCGTGCGAGAAGAACGCCAGCAGGCCCGCCCAGAGCCGCTCGTCGGGCGGGTGTCCGCACCCCTCCACCCCGGCGGCCACGGCATCGAGCAGCGCCGCGGCCTCCCGCCGGATGACGGAGGTGAACAGCTCCTCCTTGGAGTTCAGATAGAGGTACACCAGCGGCTTCGACACCCCCGCCAGCTCGGCGATCTCGTCCATCGACGCCGTCTGGTACCCGTGCCGCGCGAAGCTCCGCACGGCCGCGTCCAGCATCTGCCGTTCCCGCACCGCCCGCGGCAGCCGCCGCCCCTTCGCCCCGCCCACGTCGGCCACCCCTCCCGCCTGCCGCGCAGCCCGGGCGCCGCGGGGGATCGCCCCGGGAAGTCCCCGAGCACTCCCGCCGCAAGCCTACAAAGCGTCCGCGCCGACCCCCGGACGCGCGCGTGCCCCGGACCGGGTGGTCCGGGGCACGCGCGGTGGGCGGTGGATCAGGCTGCGGCCGTGACCGCGGCCTCCCGCTCCGCCCCGGCCTCATCGACCAGCTCGTCGAGCGGGGACGGCGAGGCGTTCTCGTACGCGGCGAGGTCGAGGATCTTCTCCCGGGCGGAGACGATCACCGGGACCAGGGCCTGGCCCGCCACGTTGGTGGCCGTGCGCATCATGTCCAGGACCGGGTCGATCGCCATGAGCAGACCGACGCCCTCCAGCGGGAGGCCCAGGGTGGAGAGGGTCAGGGTGAGCATGACCGTCGCACCGGTGAGGCCGGCGGTGGCCGCCGAGCCGATGACCGAGACGAAGGCGATCAGCAGGTAGTCGCCGATGCCGAGCTGCACGTCGAAGATCTGGGCGATGAAGATGGCGGCGAGCGCCGGGTAGATCGCGGCGCAGCCGTCCATCTTGGTGGTGGCGCCGAACGGGACGGCGAAGGAGGCGTACTCCTTCGGGACGCCGAGGCGCTCGGTGACCTTCTGGGTGACCGGCATGGTGCCGACCGAAGAGCGGGAGACGAAGGCCAGCTGGATGGCCGGCCAGGCGCCCTGGAAGAACCGGAGCGGGTTGACCTTGGCGACCGTGGCGAGCAGCAGCGGGTAGACGCCGAAGAGGACCAGGGCGCAGCCGATGTAGACGTCGGCGGTGAAGGTGGCGTACTTGCCGATCAGGTCCCAGCCGTAGTCGGCGATGGCGAAGCCGATGAGGCCGACGGTGCCGAGCGGGGCGAGGCGGATGACCCACCACAGGGCCTTCTGGAGGAGCTCCAGGACCGACTCGGAGAGGGTGAGGATCGGCTTGGCCCGGTCGCCGAGCTTGAGGGCGGCGACACCGGCGACGGCGGCCATGAAGACGATCTGGAGGACGTTCAGCTCGGTGAAGGGCGTGATGACGTCGGTCGGGACGATCCCGGTGAGGAAGTCGATCCAGGAGCCCTCGCGCTTGGGCAGCTTGCCGTCCTGCGGGGTGAGGCCGGTGCCGGCGCCCGGGTTGGTGATCAGGCCGATCGCGAGGCCGATGCCGACCGCGATCAGGGAGGTGATCATGAACCAGAGCAGGGTGCGGGTGGCGAGCCGGGCGGCGTTGTTCACCTTCCGCAGGTTGGTGATCGAGACGAGGACGGCGAAGAAGACGAGCGGGGCGACGGCCAGCTTGAGCAGCTGGACGAAGATGTCGCCGATCTGACCGAGGGTCTCCTTGAGCCAGTCGACGTCCTGGCTGCGGGCGATCCAGCCGAGCAGGGCGCCGAGGACCAGACCGGCGATGATCTGGGCCCAGAAGGGGACCTTGGGTATCCGGGACGGGGACTTGGACTCGTTCTCGGTCGCGGTGGCGGACGCGGACACGGGCACACTCCACGGGTGCGTATCAGGGAATACGGGGACGGGGTGCGGCACGCACGCGCTCGGGCGCGGGCCGCTGCATGATGCCGGGTCAGAGCGCGCGGCAACAGACCGCGGACACACCGGGTGTCCCCCCTGCACGAGCGCGGCGAAGCGTTCGGGGGAGGCGGAGGTCGACGTACAGGCGCGCCACGAGCGGGGTGCTCATGGCATGACGGGGGCGCGCTGTGGTCTTCACGTCGATCACGTTAACACTTGAACTTTGAGAACCTCAAAGCCATGCTTTGAGATGAGCAGCGGCCTTTTCGCCTCCGAAACGCAGAACACCCCAGGCCGGAGCCTTGGAAGGCTCTACCCGGGGTGTGAGGTGTGAGGAACCTTACGCAGGCCTCATCCGGCCTTGCGCGCCCCTCGGCGCCCCTCCGCGGCGATCCGCCGCCGGGGGTGCGGCGCTACAGCGCGTCCTCCTGGGACCTGTTCGCGTCCAGCCGCCCCTTGGCGCGGTCGACCTTCCCCACGATCTCGACGCTCATCGCGTCGCGCTGCTTGCGCAGCAGGACGAAGCTGAGCGGGGCGGAGACGACGATGGCGAGGACGAGGACCCAGAGCAGGTTCGAATCGCCCAGACCGCGCGGCAGCGCACCGACGTAGACGAGACCCCACAGGGCGAAGAAGCACCCGGCGAAGATCCCGAGCCGCATCAGCGTGTAGCGGAGCATGTCAGTCCAGTCTTCCGTTCCGAAAGATCCCGAAGCTTCCCTGCGGGACGAGGGCCCCTCCAGTGAAACACGGGGCGGGGGACCCACCCGAGCCGGCCCTCTTGAGCCCCCTCGATGTAATAGGTAGGGTCTATTTGTGACTCTTACATTCGAGATGGATCCGGCGGTCGACCGGGCCCTGCGCGACGAGGTGCTCGCCCTCTGGGCCGACGTCTCCAACGCGGGCGGCTCCGTCGGCTTCGTCCCCCCGGTGACCCCGGACGAGATCCGTCCCGCACTGCTCAAGCACCTCGTGGCGATGGCCGGTGACGAGATGCGCCTCCTCGTCGGCCGGGACGAGGCGGGCGGGGTCGCCGCCACCGCCTTCTTCGCCTTCAACGCCCACCCGCTGATGAGGCACTGGGTGTGGCTCTACACCGTGATGGTCCACCCCCGCCACCAGGGACGGGGATGCGGACTCGACCTGATGGCGGCGGTCGAACGCGCCGCCCGCACCTCCGAGGGCTTCGAGGGGATCGAAGCGGTCCGCCTGTCCTGCCGCGGCGGCACCGGCCTCGACGGCTTCTACGCCAAGGCCGGCTACGCGGAAGTCGGCCGCGTCCCCCGCGCGATCCGGGTCGCCCCCGGCGACGACCGCGACGACATCGTCATGCTGCTCACCCTGGCATGACCCGGGAGGACCGGCGGAGGGGCACCGGCCGGGCACGCCGAAGGGCCGGCGGGACGCCCCCGCCGGCCCTTCGGCACAACCCGTCTCAGACCCGCATCGGCTGCGGCGACTCCCGCAGTCCCGCGTCCGGACCCGGGTACTCGCGGATGACCTCGTACCGGGTGTTCCGCTCGACCGGACGGAAGCCCGCGTCCCGGATCAGTTCGAGCAGGTCGTCGCGGCTGAGCTTGTTCGGCGTGCCGTAGTTGTCGGCATCGTGGGTGATCTTGTACTCGACCACCGAGCCGTCCATGTCGTCGGCACCGTGCTGGAGCGCGAGCTGCGCGGTCTGGACGCCGTGCATCACCCAGAAGACCTTGACGTGCGGCACGTTGTCGAAGAGCAGCCGGGAGACCGCGAAGGTCTTCAGGGCCTCGGCACCCGTCGCCATCGTGGTCCGCGCCTGGAGCTTGTTGCGGATCTTGCCGTCCTGCATGTCCACGAAGTCGTGCTGGTAGCGCAGCGGGATGAAGACCTGGAAACCGCCGGTCTCGTCCTGGAGCTCGCGCAGCCGCAGCACGTGGTCCACCCGGTGGCGGGGCTCCTCGATGTGCCCGTACAGCATGGTCGAGGGGGTCTTGAGCCCCTTCTCGTGGGCCAGGCGGTGGATCCGGGACCAGTCCTCCCAATGGGTGCGGTGGTCCACGATGTGCTGCCGGACCTCCCAGTCGAAGATCTCGGCGCCGCCGCCGGTCAGGGACTCCAGACCGGCCTCGATCAGCTCGTCGAGGATCTCGGAGGCGGAGAGGCCGGAGATCGTCTCGAAGTGGTGGATCTCGGTGGCCGTGAACGCCTTGAGGGAGACGTTCGGCAGCGCCTTCTTCAGCTCGGAGAGCGAGCGCGGGTAATAGCGCCAGGGCAGGTTGGGGTGGAGCCCGTTGACGATGTGGAGCTCGGTGAGGTTCTCGTTCTCCATCGCCTTCGCGAGGCGCACGGCCTCCTCGATGCGCATGGTGTACGCGTCCTTCTCGCCCGGCTTGCGCTGGAAGGAGCAGTAGGCGCAGGAGGCGGTGCAGACGTTGGTCATGTTCAGGTGCCGGTTGACGTTGAAGTGGACCACGTCGCCGTTCTTGCGGGTCCGGACCTCGTGGGCCAGCCCACCGAGCCAGGCGAGGTCGTCGGAGTCGTAGAGGGCGATGCCGTCCTCACGGCTCAGCCGCTCACCGGCGAGCACCTTCTGCTCCAGCTCCCGCTTGAGCCCCGCGTCCATCCGGCCGCCTCCCATGTCTACGAAATCAGGCTCCACCCACCGTACTCCCCGCCGTTCCGGCGGAGGGCACCACCGTCGCCGCTCCGGGTCACTCCTCCTCGGGCAGCTCGCCCACCCGGTTCTCCCACTTCGTGGAGAGCACGATCGTCGTGCGGGTCCGGGAGACGCCCTTGGTGCCGGAGAGCCTGCGGATCGTCTTCTCCAGGCCGTCGACGTCGTTCGCGCGCACCTTGAGCATGAAGGAGTCGTCGCCGGCGATGAACCAGCAGTCCTCGATCTCGGCCAGGTCCTTCAGACGGCGGGCCACGTCCTCGTGGTCGGCGGCGTCGGAGAGGGAGATGCCGATGAGGGCGGTGACGCCGAGGCCGAGCGAGGCGGCGTCGACGGTCGCGCGGTACCCGGTGATGACCCCGGCGGCCTCCAGGCGGTTGATGCGGTCGGTGACGGAGGGGCCGGAGAGCCCGACGAGCCGGCCGAGCTCGGCGTACGAGGCACGGCCGTTCTCACGCAGAGCCTGGATGAGCTGCCTGTCCACGGCGTCCATAGGGAAAAACCTTCCATTGTTCAGCGGTACCGCGAGTTTAGGTATAGAATCTAAGGTACACAGGGGTCGACGCCCTGTGAATCTTTCAGCTGATCAAAGACGATCTTTCAGGAGTGGTGTTCACCGTGTACACGATCGAGATGGCCTACGCACGCATGCGCGAGCTGCAGGACCTGGCCAGCCGCTCGCGTGCCCACCAGCCGACCGCAGCCTCGAAGCGCGCCCCGAAGAAGCGCGCCGAGAAGCGCTAACCAGCGGGGAGGGCCGCACCCAGCTCTCCTTCCCACCGGCGGTACAGCTGGTGCGGCACTCCCGCCGCGTCCAGCACCCGCCCGGCGACGAAGTCCACCAGATCCTGGATGTGCGTCGCCCCCGCGTAGAACGCAGGAGAGGCGGGCAGCACCACGGCGCCCGCCTCGTCCAGCGCCACCATGTGCTTGAGCGTCTGCCCGTTCAGCGGCGTCTCCCGCACCGCGACCACCAGCGGACGGCGTTCCTTCAGGGTCACGCTCGCGACCCGCTGCAGCAGGTCCTTCGAGAGCCCCAGTGCCACTCCCGCCACCGCCGCGGTCGAGGCCGGCACCACCAGCATCCCCTTCGCCGGGTACGAACCGGAGGACGGCCCCGCGGCCAGGTCCCCGGCCGCCCAGTACCGCACGTCGTCCAGCGCACCGGAGACGTCGAAGGCGTCCGGCTTCCCGTCCGCCCCCCGCGCCAGCCAGGTCGTGAGGTCCTCGCGCCAGTGCGCGTCCCGGAAGGAGAGGCCCGTCTCGTCGAGCAGCGTCAGCCGCGAGGCCCGTGACACGACGAGGTCGACGCTCTCGCCCGCGGCGAGCAGGCCCCTCAGCACGGCGGCGGCGTACGGCGTGCCCGAGGCCCCCGATACGCCCACGATCCAGGGGGTGCGCTTGCCGTCGTTCATGCCGTCGACCCTATCCGCCAGTGCTACGGAGTGAGTCCTCGGACCAGCAGGTCGAGCAGCGCGCACACGAACAGACTGATCCCGATGAAACCGTTCGTCGTGAAGAAGGCCCTGTTCAGACGGGACAGGTCGTGCGGCTTCACGATGGTGTGCTCGTAGCAGAAGGCGACCGCGACGATCACCAGGCCGCCCCAGAAGAAGAGGCCGGCGTCCGTCAGCAGGGCGTACCAGACGAGCAGCCCCGTCGTCACGACCGCCGAGGCACGGGCGCCCCACAGCGCGGCCGGCACGCCGAAGCGGGCCGGGACCGACATGACGCCCTGGGCGCGGTCCGCCTGCACGTCCTGGCAGGCGAAGATGAGGTCGAAGCCGCCGATCCAGATGCCCACCGCGAGCCCCAGGACCACGGCGTCCCAGGACCACTCACCGGTCACCGCGAGCCAGGCGCCGATGGGGCCGATCGACTGGGCGAGGCCCAGGATCGCGTGCGGGAAGTTGGTGAACCGCTTGCCGTACGGGTAGACGACCATCGGGATGACGGCGAGCGGCGCGAGCGCCAGGCAGAGCGGGTTGAGCAGCGCCGCGGCGCCCAGGAAGACCGCCACGGCCACCCCGGCACCGGTCCACGCCGACCGCACCGACACCGCGCCCGTCACCAGCTCCCGGTTCGCGGTGCGCGGATTGCGGGCGTCGATCTCGCGGTCGATGATCCGGTTGCACGCCATGGCGAAGGTCCGCAGCCCCACCATGCACACGGTCACCAGGAACAGCGTCCACCAGTGGATGTTCCGGTCCGTCTGATACATCGCGGTGAGCGAGGCGATGTACGCGAAGGGCAGGGCGAAGACCGAGTGCTCGATCATCACCAGGCGCAGGAAGGCCTTCGTCCGTCCCGGCTGGGCACCGGGCACCGCGGCCGTGGTCACAGCCCGTACTCCTTCCAACGGCGGTCCACCAGGGCCGCCGTCGCCGGGTCGGACTCCACCATGTCCGGCCAGCCGCCGTCACGGGTGTAGCCCTCCTCGGGCAGCTTCTTCGTCGCGTCGATGCCCGCCTTGCCGCCCCAGAACTGCTGGTAGGAGGCGTGGTCCAGATGGTCCACCGGCCCCTCGACGACGGTGAGGTCGCGGGAGTAGTCGGTGTTCCCGAGGGCCCGCCAGGACACCTCGTGCAGGTCGTGGACGTCACAGTCCTTGTCGACCACGACGATCAGCTTCGTCAGCGACATCATGTGCGCACCCCAGATGGCGTGCATGACCTTCTGCGCGTGCTTCGGGTACTTCTTGTCGATCGAGACGATCGCGCAGTTGTGGAAGCCGCCGGACTCGGGCAGGTGGTAGTCGACGATGTCCGGCACGATGATCTTCAGCAGGGGCAGGAAGAAGCGCTCCGTCGCCCGCCCCAGCGGCCCGTCCTCGGTCGGCGGCCGACCGACCACGATCGACTGGAGCAGCGGGCGCTTCCGCATCGTGATGCAGTCGATCTTCAGCGCCGGGAACGGCTCCTGCGGGGTGTAGAAGCCGGTGTGGTCGCCGAAGGGCCCCTCCGGCAGCATCTCGCCCGGCTCCAGCCAGCCCTCGACCACCACCTCGGCCTGGGCGGGGACCTGGAGCGGCACGGTCTTGCAGTCGACCATCTCGATCCGCTTGCCCTGCACGAAACCGGCGAAGAGGTACTCGTCGATGTCACCGGGCAGCGGCGCCGTCGAGGCGTACGTGACGGCCGGCGGGCACCCGAAGGCGATCGCGACCGGCAGCCGCTCGCCCCGCTCCGCCGCCACCGCGTAGTGGTTGCGGCTGTCCTTGTGGATCTGCCAGTGCATGCCGATGGTGCGCTTGTCGTGGCGCTGGAGCCGGTACAGGCCCAGGTTCCGCACACCGGTCTCCGGGTGCTTGGTGTGGGTCAGCCCCAGGTTGAAGAAGGAGCCGCCGTCCTTCGGCCAGGTGAAGAGCGCCGGCAGCGCGTCCAGGTCGACCTCGTCGCCGGTGAGCACCACCTCCTGGACGGGGGCGCTCTCCGGCTTCACCTTCTTCGGCGGCACGTGGATCATCGAGCCCAGCTTCCCGAAGGCCTCGCGGACCCCGACGAAGCCGTGCGGCAGCTCCGGCTTGAGCAGCCCGCCGATCTTCTCGCTGATCTCTGCGTACGACTTCAGGCCGAGCGCCTTGAGGAGTCGACGGTCCGTGCCGAACACGTTCATCGCGAGCGGCATGGCGGAGCCCTTCACGTTCTCGAAGAGCAGCGCCGGGCCTCCCGCCTTGTTCACCCGGTCGACGATCTCCCCGACCTCCAGGTACGGGTCGACTTCGGCCTTGATGCGCTTGAGGTCGCCTTCGCGTTCCAGGGCCCTGAGCAGCGAGCGGAGATCGTCGTAAGCCATAGGGGCCAGTATCCGTCACCGGCTACGCTGGACCCGTCACCGGGGCCGCACTGAACGGCCCGCGCTCACTCCCAGGGGGCCGTCCCACATGCTCAGGGCATTGATGTTCATCCTGCCGCTGGCGCTGGTCATCTACACGCTGATCGACTGCCTCAACACCCCCGAGGACGAGGTCAGGCACCTGCCCAAGGTGGTCTGGGTCATCATCATCCTGCTGTTCTGGATCGTGGGCCCGATCGTCTGGTTCGTCGCCGGCAAGACGCGCCGCACGCCCGCCGGCGGCCGTACGCCCTCCGAGTGGCACCGCAACCACCGGAACGAGTGGGTGGCCCCGGACGACAACCCGGAGTTCCTGAAGTCCCTCCGCGAGGAGAACAAGAAGGACGAGTCGCTCCTCAAGGACTGGGAGGCCGACCTGCGCCGCCGCGAAGAGGAGCTGAAGAAGCGCGACCGAGGCGAGGACACCGAGGCCTGATGGAGCTGCGGCTCCTGGCCACCTTCGAGAAGGTGGCCGACGTCCTCTCCTTCACCCGGGCCGCCGCCGAACTGGGATACGCCCAGTCCAGCGTCACCGGCCAGATCCGCGCCCTGGAGTCCTCGCTCGGCGTGGAGCTCTTCGAGCGCCTCGGCAGCCGCATCCGACTCACCGGGGCCGGGGAGCAGCTCCTGCCGTACGCCCGCCGGATGGCCGAGCTGGCCGAAGAGGCCCGCACCGCGGTCACCGGCGCCGAGGAACCGTCGGGGGCGATCGCCGTCGGCACGATGGAGTCCCTCACCTCCTACCGGCTGCCGCCGCTCCTGGAGTACTTCCACCACCGCTACCCGAAGGTCCGGCTCGCGCTGCGGCCCACCCTCGGCGACGAGACCCGACGCGCGCTGCGCCGGGGGACCTACGACGTCGGTTTCCTGATGGAGCCGGACACCGAGCACGAGGGCCTGGAGTCGGAGGTCCTCGCGCCCGAACCGCTGGTCCTGGTGGCCGGACCGGGCCACCCCCTGGTGGGGCGCACCGAGCTGACCGGCGCCGACCTGGCCGGGGCGCAACTGGTGGGCACCGAGCCCGGCTGCCCGTACCGCGACCTCTTCGAGGCGGAGCTGCGCGCGTGGGCGCCGCCCTTCGTGGAGTTCGGCACGATCGAGGCGACGAAGCGGGGCGTCGCCGCGGGCCTCGGGGTGGCGCTGCTCCCCCGGGTGGCGGTCGCGGAGGAGCTGCGGGCCGGAACGCTGCTCCCGCTGCCCTGGGAAGCCCCCTTCACCCTCTTCACCCAGCTCGCGTGGCGGCGGGGGAAGCGGCTTCCGCCGCACGTCCGGCTGTTCGTGGAACAGGCCCGGCGCCTGGTGTCCGAGCAGCACGGGTGACCTTCAGCCCGGCGAGGACGATCAGCGGGACGCCGAGCGCCTGGACGAGCCCGATGTGGTGCCCGTAGACCGCCCAGTCGACCCCCATGGCGACGGCCGGGTAGACGAAGGCGAGCACGGCGATCTTGGCGGTGGGCAGTTTGTTGTAGGCCGCGTACATCAGCACGTACATCACCCCGGTGTGCAGGAAGCCGAGGCCCACGAGCCACCACCACCCGCCCCCCAGCCCGGCGGCTGCGCCGAAGTCGACGAACGGCAGCAGCAGCGGGATGCCCACGAGCACCTGCACGAAGGCCACGAGGTGGGGGCGCACTCCGGTGATCCGCTTGGTGACGAAGGTGGCGAGGGCGTAGAGCACGGCGGCGGCGAGCGCACACCCGAGCCCGGCGAGGGTGGCGGTGTCCCCGGGCCGCACGCCGGAGACCAGGACGAGCCCGGCGAAGGCGAGCACCAGCCAGCCGAGCTTCCCCGCGGAGATCCGCTCCCGCAGGAACAACGCCCCGAGCAGCACCAGGAAGAACGGCTGCGTGTGGTAGACGACGGTGGCGAGGGAGATCGAGGCGGCCCGGTACGCCTCGAAGAGGAAGACCCAGTTGAAGACGATGAACACCCCGCCGAGCGCGGCCAGCCCCAGCTTCCCCCGGGTGAACCCGTGTCCGGTGAAGAACCCCCGCGCCAGGCCGTACGCACCGAGCGCGACGGCCCCGAAGAGGCAGCGGAAGAACACCACCTCGAAGGGCGACGCCCCCGACTCGACGACGAAGACGCCGAGGGTGCCGGAGAGCACCATGGCGAGGGTCAGTTCGACGGTTCCCCTGGTCTCGTTTCTCATGCCTCCGACGCTACGAACGGGCCCCGAGCCGGTCCACGGCCCAGTGGGGCGTCCTGCCGATGGTGCCGATCGGCAGGACCGATGGACGGTCCGGGCGCGCAGCCCAGGTCCTGCGCGAGCGGGGGCTGATCCTCACCGCGCACGGCAAGGGCACGTTCGCGGCCGTCCCCCTTCCCCACGGAAGGGGGACGGCGCCGGGCGTGACGGTCCGGATCCTCCGGGGAAGGTTTCCCCCATGGACCAGGAACTGGCACGGAGATGGCTCGGCACCGCGGTCGACGAGGCGCGGGCCGGGCTCGACGAGGGCGGGATTCCGATCGGGGCCGCCCTGTACGGGGCGGACGGAACACTGCTCGGGCGCGGACACAACCGGCGCGTGCAGGACGGGGACCCCTCGGCGCACGCGGAGACCGACGCCTTCCGGGCGGCGGGCCGGCAGCGCTCGTACCGGGGGACGACGATGGTGACGACCCTCTCGCCGTGCTGGTACTGCTCCGGTCTCGTCCGACAGTTCGGCATCTCGCGGGTGGTCGTCGGCGAGGCGGAGACCTTCCACGGCGGACACGACTGGCTCGCGGAACACGGGGTCGAGGTCGTGGTCCTCGACGACCCCGAGTGCACCCGCCTGATGCGCGCGTTCGTCACGGCCCGCCCGGACCTGTGGAACGAGGACATCGGGGATGAGTGAAGCGAGCCTCCCGGTCATCGACCTCGACGGGGATCCCGCCCCTCAGCTGCCCGCCGTCGACCGCGCCCTGCGCGAGGCCGGGTTCCTCCTGGTCAGCGGTCACGGGGTCGACCCGGGACTGCGGGCGGAGATCCGGTCCGTGGCACGGCGGTTCTTCCACCTGCCGGCGTCCGCCAAGGAGCGGTACGCGGTGCGGGTCGGCGGACGGGGGTGGCTCGGGCCGGGCGCGGAGGCGAACGGGTACGCGGAGGGCACGGCGACCCCGCCGGACCTGAAGGAATCGCTGTCCTTCGCGGCGGAGGAGCCGACCGGGGACCCGACGGTGGACTCCGAGTGGTTCCTGCCGAACACCTGGCCCGTCGAGATGCCCGAGCTGAGGCCGCTGGTGGAGGCGTACCTGGCCGGGATGAGGGAGCTCTCGGACCGGGTCCTCGACCTGCTCGGGGTGGCGCTCGGCGAAGAGCGGGACTTCTTCACCCGGCACACCGGGCACCCCACGTTCGGCTTCAACGTCAATTGGTATCCGGGGCGGGAGCGAACGGGCACTCCGGAGCCGGGCCAGTTCCGGATCGGCCCGCACACGGACTTCGGCACGGTCACCGTCCTCGACCGGGAGGTCGGCAAGGGCGGGCTCCAGGTCTTCACCGACGCCGGGGGCTGGCAGGACGCCCCGTACGATCCGGACGCCTTCACCGTCAACATCGGAGACCTGATGGCGGGCTGGACCGGGGGACGATGGCGGTCGGGACGCCACCGGGTGCTACCGCCGCCGGCCGACGTGCCCGCGGAGGAGCTGATGTCGCTGGTGTACTTCTACGAGTGCACCCCCGGCACCACGATCCACGGCATCGAGTCCCACGGATACCTGAGGGCCCAGCTCGACGCCATCTCGACCGGGTGACGGTCTCGCGTCGACCTACTGCCAGCCGAAGTCGGCGGCGACGGCGACGGTGTCGCCGAGGGGCTGGGCCGTCGCTCCGGTGCTCACGGCGTGCTCCTGGGCGGATGCCGTCACGGCCGAGGGCAGGAGGAGGGCGGCGAGGGCGCAGACGAGAACCGCGGTGGTCCGGGCGATACGGGTGCTGATCATGGCGAGGCGCCTTTCGGAGTGGGCCGGTGGTACGGCACGTGCAGGTGGATCCGGCCTCGCACCCCGCGGTGGTGGGGGCCGGTGGTTGCCTCCGGAGCTCCTCGCCCCTTCGGCACGTCCTACTCTGCTCGCTGCACGGGGCCACTGGTAGGCCTGACGGGTGGACCCAAAAGGCCATGGCCCAATGGGGCCAGGAAGGCGGCCTCGGCCCTCCTCATCGACCAGCCCGCGAGTCCGGGGTGACGGGCCAGCAGTCGCTCGCAGAGCGATGCCGTCCGCTCCTCCGCCTGGGCCAGCGACTCCGCCAGCAGGTAGACGCCGAGGACGGGGCCCCGGGGCCCCTTGGGGTGGAGGGATACGTGCTCGACGCGCTCTTCGGGAAGGGCGAGGCGGAGCGCCTCGGGCGCGACGCCGTCCGGAATCAACGAGTCCTTCGGTAGCACGAGTTGGGCGTGGATCAGGTACATGCGGTCAAGGGTGCCCAGCTCGGACGGGCTGCGGCGACAACTCCTGCTGGCCCCTTTCATCCTTGGCCGGAAGGGGCCAACCCGCCCGCTCACTTGAGCAAGATCAAGTCTTGCATGCGACGATTTCCGTGATCGATCACATGAGGGGGGCCTCTGGAATGCTCACACAGTTGGGACTGGACCAAGACACCGAGTCCGTTTACCGCGCCATGCTGGCGCATCCGGGTGATGGGGTCGTCGCGCTCACGTCGCGGCTCGGGATCACCGAAGAAGCCGTCCGCGGGGCTCTCGACCGGCTCAGCGAGATCGGCCTCGCGCGCACCTCGTACGAATCCCCCGGCGTCCTGCGGGCGGTGAGTCCGGACGTCGGCATGGAGCTGCTGCTCGCCCGGCAGCAGGCCGACCTGCTCGCCCAGCAGCAGCGGGTGGAGGAGAGCCGGGCCGCCGCCGCCCAGCTGATCGCGGAGTACACCGAGCTCCGACCACAGGCGCCGGAGGCCGGGGTCGAGCACCTGCTCGGCCTGGACGAGATCCGCGACCGCCTCGGTTCGCTCCACCGGCAGGTCCAGGAAGAAGTCATGGTCTTCGCTCCGGACGGCGCGCAGTCCCCGGAGAACCTGGAGGCCTCCCGTCCGCTGGACCGGGCGCTGCTCGAACGCGGCATCCGCATGCGGACGGTCTACCTGGACAGCATCCGCAACAGTCCGCAGACCATGGAGTACGCGGAGTGGTTGGGTGGCCTCGGCCGGCAGGCCCGCACGGTCCCCACGCTGCCCGTGCGACTGATCATCGTCGACCGGAGGACCGCGGTCATGCCGGTGAGCAGTGACGATTCGGCCGCCGGCGCGGTGGTGATCACCGGCCAGGGGACGGTCACCGCGCTCTGCGCGCTCTTCGAGACGGTCTGGGCCGGTGCCCAGCCGTTGGGCGAGCCGGTGCGCGAGGAGGCCGGCGAGCTGACCGGCACCGAGGCGACGACCCTGCGGCTCCTCGCGAGCGGCCTCACGGACGAGGCGATCGCCAAGCGCCTCGGGGTCTCCCACCGGACGGCCCGGCGGACCGCGACCCTGTTGATGGAACGCCTGGGCGCGCGCAGCCGCTTCGAAGCGGGGGTGCGCGCGGTCCAGCAGGGCTGGCTTCCGTAAGGACGTGGCGGCGGGGGGCGGGTTGGGGGCGCGGGGCCGGCGCGGGGGGGGGGGTTGTTTGCGGGGCCGGGGGCGGCGACCCGGATGAAGGCGTCGGGCC
>NZ_JBHYMK010000021.1:0-1327 GCF_042743065.1 Streptomyces sp. NPDC058872 | reverse complement strand
CGTGGGGGGGGGGGGGGGGGGGGGGGGGGGGGGGGGGGGGGGGGGGGGGGGGGGGGGGGGGGGGGGGGGGGCCCCCCCCCCCCCCCGCGGGGAGGGTGTTACTTGCCGTCCCAGTCGCCGGCGACCGGGATCATGCCGTCCGCACCGAAGACGAAGCTGGAATCGGCCGCGTTGTTGGTGTTCTGGTTGTTCACGTAGAAGGTGTGGTTGCTCTCCCGCCACACCGCCACGGTGTCCTTGCCGTCACCGTCGAAGTCACCCGCGACCGCCTGGTCACCGACGCTGCCGTAACCGAACTCGTAGTCGTTGCCCCCCGCGTTCGGCGTGTTCCGCAGGTAGACCATGTGCGTCGACGGGTTGTACATCCCGATGCCGTCACCCCCCACACCGTCCCAGTCACCAGCCAACGGAACCATCCCGTCGCCCCCGTACACGAACGACTTGTCCGCCACCCCACTGGTGTTGGAGTTCTTCAAGTAGAAGGTGTGGTTCGACGGACGCCACACACCCACCGTCACGGTCCCGTTGCCGTCCCAGTCACCCATGACCGGAACGTCACCGACACTGCCGAAGTTCACCTCGTAGCTGTTGCCCCCCGCATTCGCCGAGTTCCGCAGATAGAACATGTGCGTCGACGGGTCGTACATCCCGACACCATCCGAACCGTTCCCGTCCCAGTCACCCGCCAACGGAACCATCCCCGTGGCACCGAAGACGAAGTCACCCGCGTCATTGCCACCACCCGTCGCCGTGTTCCGCAGATGGAAGTAGTGGCTCGACGGATCCCACATCCCGATCCCGTCCTTGTGGGCGAAGACCGGGTTGGCGGGGTCGGAGCCGAGGCCGACCTTGGGGCCGCAGACGGGCCACTGGCCCTCGCCGGCCCGGTCGAGCAGGCGCTCGCCGACGATGATCTGCTCCTCGCGGGTCGCCTGGTTCGGGTAGGCCGCGAAGTCGGTGCCGCCCACGGACTGCCAGGTGCTCAGGCTGAACTGGAGGCCGCCGTAGTAGGGGGCACCGCCCTCGGACCAGTTCCCGCCGCTCTCGCACTGGGCGAGCTTGTCCCAGGTGGCGACGGAGGCGGCGGACGCCTGACCGGTGCCGAGGGCGAGGGAGGCGAGGAGGGTGCCCGCTGCGAGGGCGAGCGTGGAGAGGCGGGAGGACGGGGAACGCATGACGACACCTCGAAGCGTGGGAGCGGGGACGGGGACCGTGGAGGAGGCGGGGCACGTGGCGGCGGGGCCCGGGGGGGGGGCCCCGCCGCCCCCCGGGGGGGGGGGGGGGGCCAAACAGCCGGGGCGGGCGGGCCCGGCCCCCCCCCCGTGCG